>JBBRVT010000641.1:0-2267 GCA_038246615.1 Burkholderiales bacterium | reverse complement strand
GTTCGTGCAGGGCCAGTGCACGCCGCTGCCCTTCTTCCCCAAGACCGCCTGGGCCTGGCTGCAAGCCGGCGGCAGCCTGGGCGCCGCCCGCGCCGCCTGGGTGGCCAGCGCCCGCAAGCCTTACGCCGAACAGGCCGACGCGGCACACCGCCTGGTGCTGCGCGGCCGGCCCGACCCGCTGGAAGGCGGCCTGGCCGATTTCGAGGCCGTCAGCAGCGCGGTGCTGCAGCCGCTGTTCGACCATCTGGACGACGGTGTGGGCGACGGTGTGGGTGACCGGGTCGGCGACCGGGTCGGCAACGGGGTGGACGCATGACCGCGCCCCAGCCGCTGGATGTCTTCAGCGTGCCGCTGGGCGGCGTGCGGCTGATCGAGGCCTCAGCCGGCACCGGCAAGACCTGGGCGATCTGCGGCCTGTACCTGCGCCTGCTGCTGGAGCGGCGCTGCACGGTGCAGCAGATCCTCGTCGTCACCTTCACCAACGCCGCCACCGCCGAGCTGCGTGAGCGGCTGCGCCAGCGGCTGGTCGACACGCTGGCCGGGCTGCACACGCCGGCCAGGCAGGCCGGGGTGGACTCCTCGCCGGCCGCTGCGGCCGGCGTCACCACCTCGCCGGCCGCTGCGGCCGGGGTCGACACCTCGCCCGCCTGCCGGGCCGGCGTCACGCCGACACCGGCCGCCCCGGCCAACACCGACAAGTTCGTGCCCGACCTGCTGGCCAGCCTGCGCGCCCAGGGCGCCGACGACGACGACCTGGAGCGTTGCCTGCAGCTGGCGCTGCAGAGCTTCGACGAGGCGGCCATCTTCACCATCCACGGCTTCTGCCAGCGCGCGCTGGCCGACACGCCGCTGGCCGCGCAGATGCCGTTCGTGCAAGACCTGCTGGCCGACGACAGCGCCCTGCTGGCCGAAGCGGTGCACGACTTCTGGCGCCAGCATGTGGCCGGGCCCGCTGCCGATGCCGCCCTCACTGCCCACCTGCTGGCCCGCGGCGACACCCCGGCGCGCTGGCTGCAGCTGCTGCAGCGCCAGCTGGCGCGGCCACTGGCCCGCCATCTGTGGCCGGCCGACATCGACGACGACAGCGACCGCGCGGCGCAAGCCCAGGCGCTGGCCCTGGCCTGGGATTGCGCCTGCAGCACCTGGCGCGCGCAGCGCACCGACGTGCTGGCCCTGGTGGGCGCCAGCCTGCCCCGGCTGCACGCCACCTACTACAAACCCGCCACGCTGCAAGCCGCCGCGCAAGCCTGGGACGCACTGGCCGCCCTGCCCGGCGCGCCGGCCACCCTGCCCGCCGGGCTGGCGCTGCTGTGCACGGCCATGCTGCAACTGCGCGCCAAGAAGGGCCAGACGCCGCCCGCGCACCCGTTCTTCCAGCAGGCGCAAGCCCTGCTGGATGCGCTGACCGCCAGCGACCGGGCGCTGCAGCTGGCGCGCCTGCGCCTGCTGCGCCGGCTGCTGCACGACGCGGCCGAGCAGCAGCGCCAGGCCAAGCGGGCGCAGCGGGTGGTGGCCTTCGACGACATGCTGGCCAATCTGCACCACCGCCTGCACCAGCGCCTGCACGACACCGGCGCGCCAGGGCTGGCGGCGGCGCTGCGCCAGCGCTTTCCGGCAGCGCTGATCGACGAGTTCCAGGACACCGACCCGCTGCAGTGGGCGGTGTTCCGCGCCATCTACGCCACGCCGTCTGGTGTGGACGAGCAGGCGGTGGGTGCCGACGGCCCGCCGCTGTTCCTGGTGGGCGACCCGAAGCAGGCCATCTACAGCTTCCGCCATGCCGACCTGCACACCTACCTGCAGGCCCGCAGCGAGGCACTGGCCGGCTACACCCTGGGCCAGAACCAGCGCGCCGTCGGCCCGCTGATCGACGCGCTGAACCGCCTGTTCGGCCGGCATGGCAACGCCTTCATGCAGCCCGGCCTGCACTACCACCCGGTGACCGAAGGCGCCAAGCCGAAGGCCCGGCTGGTGGATGGCACCCAGGCCAGCGCGCCGCGCGCCGCGCTGCAGGTCTGGACACTGCCGCGCCAGCGCAGCGGCCCGCTGCCCAAGGCCGACGCACAGCGGCGCGCCGCTGCCACCTGCGCCGGCGAGATCGCCCGGCTGCTGGACGGCGCCCGCGCCGGCCACGTCACCCTGGGTGGCGCGCCGCTGGCGGCCGGCCACATCGCGGTGCTGGTGCGCAGCCATGCCCAGGGCAGCGTGATGCGCCAGGCGCTGGCCGTGCTGGGCGTGGGCTGTGTGGAGCTGTCGCAGGCCAGCGT
>JBBRVT010000640.1:0-2276 GCA_038246615.1 Burkholderiales bacterium | reverse complement strand
TCGCCCAGCGCCAGGCGGTAGGCGGTGGTGGCGGCGGCCTCGGCCCGGTAGTCGGTCTCGCGCAGCAGTTGTTGCTGCACCCGCTCCAGGATCTCGCCCAGGTCCATGCCGGCGGGCAGCATCCCGGGCGTGCGCGCCAGCAGGGCCAGGTTGGCCATGTCGCTGCCGATGCTCTGGCGGATGCCCGGATGCTGGATCTTCAGCGCCAGCACCCGGCCGTCGTGCGTCTCGGCGCGGTGCACCTGGCCGATCGACGCCGAGGCGATGGGCTGGAAGCTGAAGCGCTTGAAGCGCTGGTGCCAGTGCGTGCCCCAGGCCTCGCTGAGCACGGCATCGAGCTGCGTGGCCGGCATCGCATGGGCCTGGTCGCGCAGGCCGGCCAGCAGCGTGGCAAAGGCCGGCGGCAGCACGCCCTCGCCGTCCATCGACAACAGCTGGCCCAGCTTCATCGCCGCGCCGCGCATCTTCGACAGCCGCTCGGCCAGGCGGCGTGCATTGGCGGGGGTGAAGACGATGTCGGCCAGTGCCGGCCGCTGGCCGCGGGCCAGCCGCGACAGGCCTTCGGCTGCTGCGCCGGCGGCCAGCCCGCCGACCGCACGGCCCAGGTGCAGCATGCGTGCGCCACGGCCCTGGGGCACGGCGGCGGTGCGCAGCATGGTGCCGGGATCGGCGGCTGCGTTGTCGGCGCCAGGGTCGGTGGCCGTGATGGCCAGGGCGTCGGTGTTCGGGTCGGTCACGATGGCCTGCTGAAGGTGCTGCGCGACAAGCGGCGCGCGGGGCGGCATCATCGCCTGCTTCTGCCTGGCGCCCATGTTGCAGGGGCAGAAGCTGCGGCACGCCTGCCGGCGTACCGCAGCCTGCCGGCAGCCAGTTGATGCAAGACCAGGACCGACGCGCTGCCTAAGCTGGTCGCCACCAAGGAGATGGCATGCACTTCGAGCACAGCGAACGCGCCCGCACCCTGCTGGCGCAACTGGAGGCCTTCATGGCCGAACGGGTGCTGCCGGCCGAGGCCAGCTACCACCAGCAGGCGCGCAGCCAGGCCGTGCCCGCCACGCCGGCCATCGTGCAGCAGCTCAAGGCCGAGGCGCGGGCGCTGGGGCTGTGGAACCTGTTCCTGCCCGGCCACCACGGCGCAGGCCTGAGCAACCTGGACTACGCGCCGCTGTCCGAGGCCATGGGCCGGGTGCTGTGGGCCAGCGAGGTGTTCAACTGCTCGGCGCCCGACACCGGCAACATGGAGGTGCTGTCGCTGTACGGCACGCCCGCGCAGCAGCAGCGCTGGCTGCAGCCGCTGCTGGCCGGCACCATCCGCTCGGCCTTCTCGATGACCGAGCCCGAGGTTGCGTCCAGCGACGCCACCAACATCCGCTGCGCCATCACCCGTGACGGCGACCATTGGGTGGTCAACGGCCGCAAGTGGTTCACCTCGGGCGCGATGAACGACGACTGCAAACTGCTGATCGTGATGGGCAAGTCATCGCCCGACCACCCCGACGTGCACCGCCAGCAGTCGATGCTGCTGGTGCCGAAGGACACGCCGGGCGTGCAGCTCGTGCGCGACATGACGGTGTTCGGCTACGACAGCGCGCCGGTGGGGCATGCCGAGGTCGTCTACGACAACGTGCGCGTGCCGCTGGACAACATGCTGCTGGGCGAGGGCCGCGGCTTCGAAATCGCCCAGGGCCGGCTGGGGCCGGGCCGCATCCACCACTGCATGCGGCTGATCGGCTGCGCCCAGCGCGCGCTGGAGCTGATGTGCCAGCGCGCCACCCGCCGCCATGCCTTCGGCCGGGCGCTGGGTGAACATGGCTCGGTGAAGGAGGACATCGCGCGCAGCTTCTGCGACATCGAGCAGGCCCGGCTGCTGACGCTGCGCACCGCCGACAAGATGGACCGCGAGGGCAACAAGGCTGCGCGCGACATGATCTCGGCGGCCAAGATCGTGGTGCCCGACATGGCCGCGCGGGTGATCGACCGGGCGATGCAGGTGCACGGCGCGGCCGGGCTGTCGCAGGACACCTTCCTGGCCGAGGCCTATGCCTATGCCCGCTACATGCGCATGGGCGACGGGCCCGACCAGGTGCACCTGGCGGCGCTGGGCCGCGCGCTGCTGAAGCGGCATGGCTGAGCCCGGACGCATGACAGGACCTGCGTCCTGGCAGGCGCCTGGCGAAGCGGCCGAGCTCTGCGAGGCCGTGGGCTGAGCCCGGACGCAGCCAGTCCTGAGGACTGGCTGTGCCTGGCGAAGCGGCCGAGCTCTGCGAGGCCGTGGA
>JBBRVT010000639.1:0-2276 GCA_038246615.1 Burkholderiales bacterium | reverse complement strand
TGTCGATGGCTGCGGCGATGGCGGCGGCGTCGGCATCGCCGCCGCTGAGTTGCCCGCGCAGCTTCTTGAAGGCGCCGATGGCCGAGGTGGCCGCCTCGATGGCCTCGACCGCAGCCTTGCCGCCTAGCAGGTCGGCATCGGCCTGCGCCGACGCGGCCACGCCGACGATCAGCTTGGTCAGCGCCTGCACCTCGGCGGCGCGCGCCTTGATGTTGGCCACCGCCTCCTCGGTCTGCGACAGGTCGAGGTCGAAGATCGCCAGCGAGGCCTGGCGGTCCAGCGCGTCGGCAAAGTCGGGGCTGTCCAGGCGGAACTGCCGCAGCTGGCGCTGCAGATCGGCGATGCGCGTGGTGTCACCCGCCTGGCGGGCGGCCGCTGCCTGCTGCAGCAGCCGGTCCAGGGCGTCGGCCCATTGCTTCACTTCGGAGTTGTCGGCCATGGTCATGGCTCCTTTCTGAGGGTGTCGGACAGCGCGCGGATGCGCACCGCCAGCGCGGCGAGGCGGCCGCTTTCGGGCGGCCGGCGCTCACGCACCGCCACCGCCACCGACGCATGCGAGCTGCGCCAGGCCTGCACCGCGCGGCCGGCCTGCACCGCCAGAGCCAGCGTGGCCTCGCGCTGCTTCAGCGCCTTCTGCAGCTCGGCCTGCACCGGCAGGTACCAGCTGTCGGTCTCGCGCAGCAGTTGCTCGACCTGGCGCAGTTCCCCTGCCTCGACCACATCGCCCAGGGAGCGGTCGGGCCGGCCGGCCACCGGGCCCAGTGCGGTGCGCACCGTGGCCTGCAGCACGGCGCGGCGCCGTTCCAGCGCCGCGCGGTACTCCAGCCGCTTGGCATGGGGCAGCTCGATGGCCTCCTGCACCGCCGCCGGCTTGGCGTCGCCCACCGTCCGGCCCAGGTCGGCCAGATCGGCAGTCAGCAGGTCGGCGATGCGTGCCACCACCGGGTCGGCGCGCTCCACCGCGTCGGCAAAGTCGCGCGCGGCCTTGATCTTGATCACCTCACCGGCCAGGGCCTTGCCCAGCTCGAAGCCGGCGCCAGCCAGCGCCGTGCCGCCCACCGCGCCCACCAGCTGGTTGGCCGCGCCGGCCACCGCGTCCACCGTCTTGGCGCTGTTCCCGGACGCCTGCGACAGCGCGGCCAGGGCGCCGGCGTAGTCGGCGATGGCGCCGAACAGGGTTTCATAGTCGGCGGCGCGCTGGTCCAGCGCCGCTGCGGCCCGGGCATAGCGCAGCGCGGGGTCTTCGAAGCCGGGCAGGCCCTGCAGGCGGCGGCCGATGTCGCTGTTGACACCCGCCGCCGCCTGGAAGCCGCCGGTGACGGCACCGGTGACATCGCGGGTGGCCTGGTTCCAGGCCGACACATCGGGGATGGTCTGGCAGGCCGACAGCAGCAGCACGGCCACCAGGGCCGGCAGCAGCGGCCGGCGGCGGCAAGGTTCTAGCCAAGGTTCTAGCCAAGTTTCTCGGTTGGACATCGGTGTCTCCTCTGGGCCGCACGGCGCGGCGCCAGTCCGTTTGTAAGGGCGGCCAGGCGGCGTGGCACCCTCCGGCAGGAGGACAAGGCCCATAGCAATTTCAAATCACACATATTCATTCAATCAAACCACGCAATGCTGCAGCGCACATAAAGTCCATCCATCGCAATTTTCCAACCCACTCCCCAGGAGCCCACGATGTCGATCATCAACACCCTAGTGCAGCCGTTCAAGACCACCGCCTTCGTCAACCGCACCGGCAAGGGCGAGTTCATCGAAGTCTCCAATGACAGCCTGAAGGGCAAGTGGTCGGTGCTGATCTTCATGCCGGCCGCTTTCACCTTCAACTGCCCGACCGAGATCGAAGACGCCGCCGACAACTACGCCGCCTTCAAGGACGCCGGCGCCGAGGTCTACATCGTCACCACCGACACCCACTTCTCGCACAAGGTGTGGCACGAGACCTCCGCCGCTGTCGGCAAGGCGAAGTTCCCGCTGGTGGGCGACCCGACCCACACCCTGACCAACGCCTTCGGCGTGCACATCCCCGAAGAAGGCCTGGCGCTGCGCGGCACCTTCGTCATCAACCCCGACGGCCTGATCAAGACCGCCGAGATCCACAGCAACGAGATCGCCCGCGACGTGTCGGAGACCCTGCGCAAGCTGAAGGCCGCCCAGTACACCGCCGCCCACCCAGGCCAGGTGTGCCCGGCCAAATGGAAGGAAGGCGCCAAGACTCTTGCTCCTTCGATCGACCTGGTCGGCAAGATCTGATCATCCGCCTGCCATGGCACTGAACG
>JBBRVT010000638.1:0-2279 GCA_038246615.1 Burkholderiales bacterium | reverse complement strand
TTGCTGGCGGCCGGCGCCGACGGCACGCAGCGGCTGGCCGAGATGGAGACCCGGCTGCGCCATGCCAGCGCCTTGCGCCGCGCCACCCAGCAGTGGATCAAGTCGCGGCAATGGACGGCGGCCGAGCTGCAGGCATGATGTACACGATCCACCACCTTGAGGCCAGGCCCGCGCGAGCTTGTCCGACCCCGCTGATCCGCTGACCTCTGCTGAGCCCCTGCCACCACGAGCACCGTCATGAAACGAGCATTGATCCCCATCGACGGCTCGGCCGCCGCGCTGCGAGCGCTGGCCCATGCCCTGAGTGAGCTGGCGCCGGGCGAGGCCTCGGAGTTGCATCTGCTCAACGTGCAGGCGCCGCTGATCCACAGCTTGCCCAGCCCGCTGCTGTCGCCCGACCAGATCGAGGCCGAGCAGCGACACAGCGGCGAACAACTGCTGGCGCCGGCGCTGGCCCAGACCCAGGCCGGGGGCAGGCGGGCCGTGCCGCATGTGCGCATCGGCGCCGCAGCGGCCGAGATTGCTGAGTGCGCCGCCAAGCTGGGCTGCGATGCCATCGTAATGGGCAGCCGCGGGCTGGGCGCGGTCGGCGGGCTGGTGCTGGGTTCGGTGGCGCAGAAGACGGTGCACCTGTCGCAGCTGCCGGTGACGCTGGTCAAGTAGGGGCCAGGCGATGTTCATCGTTCATGGCATTGGCGGTCGGGTGGGCGGCGGCGCGCAGGCGGCACTGGCGCTGGTGCGGGCACCCGGCGCGGTGGCGCGGGCGCAGCGCATTGCGGCGGCCACCACCGACCCCGACCGGCCCAATCCGCATGCCGGCGCCGTGGCCGACGAAGGTGCAGCCGGCGGCGGTGGCGCGGCGGCGCCGTCCGCGCTGCCGGCACTGGCAGCCTATGCCGCCACCGAGCAAGCCACCACGGCGCGTACGCGGGCCCGTGTCGGTGACGTGATGAGCCACCCGGCGCTGTGCCTGCCGCTGGGCGCCAGCCTGCTGCAGGCCTGGCAGTTGCTGGCCCAGGCCGGCATCGCCCAGGCCCCGGTGCTCGACGAGCAGGGCGCGTTGGTCGGCTTGCTGTTGCGCGCAGATCTGATGCACCCCGCTCGGCTGGCCGTCGCAGGTGCCAACCCGGCGGCCTGGCAGGCCTTGCTGGCGCAGCCGGTGAGCGCGCTGATGTGGACGCCGGTGCCGGCCGCCACGCCCGAGACCGACCTGCGTGAACTGGCCCGCATCCTGCTCGACACCGGCCTGCCCGGCCTGGCCGTGGCCGACGAACAGTCCCAGGTAACGGGTTTTGTCTCGCGCTCGGACATCCTGCGCGCCGTGCTCACCGAGCCGCCGCTCGATCTCTGGACTTAGGGCAACGCGGCAAGCCGGGTGCGGATGTCTTCGATGCGGGCGCGGTTGACGCCAAAGTCCTTGCGGCCGAGCCGTGATGCCGAGCGCAGCTGGATCACGCCGGCCGCCGGATCGGCCCAGAACTCGACATCGTCGACAAAACCCATCCAGCGCGACTTGAACTGGGCGTACAGGTAGTCGTCACGCTGCGTTACCACGCTGGCGCCGGGCAGTGATCGCAACAGTTCGCCCAACCTGACCATGGTCTCGGCCGGCGTGCCGCGCAGTGGCAGGGCGTCGATCATCGCGCCCTGCTGCATCGGGTGGCCCTGGTGCAGCGCGGCCTGGCTGGAGACGCTGTTGTCGGTCTTGGAGGGCGGTTTCAGGCGGCCATCGACCACTGCCAGGTTGGTGGGCGGGGTGCCGCCAAACACGCCCAGCTGCCCCGCCAACAGCAGCGCCAGCGCCAGGGCAATCAGCACACCGATGAGCCACATCATGATCGTCCTGCGTTGTGTCGTGCCAGGCTGGGCGTAGCGCCGGTCTCGGCGCTGGCGCTATCCAGTGCCTGGATTTCGGTCGCGCTCAGCGCCAAGCGCGCCGCGCCCGCCAGCTCGGCCCATTGCGCGGTGCTGGTGGCACTGGCGATCGGCGCCGTCAAGCCCGGGCGGTGGATCTGCCAGGCCAGCGCCACCTGGGCCGGCGTGGCGCCATGGGCTTGCGCCACGGCGTCCAGTGCCGCCAGCACACGGTGGCCGCGATCATTCAGGTAAGCCTTGCAGCCGGCGCCGCGCGGGCTCTTGGCCAGGTCGGCCTCGCTGCGGTACTTGCCGCTGAGAAAGCCCTTGGCCAGGCCGAAGAAGTTGATCACGCCCAGGCCTTCGGCGCGGCACAGCGGCTCAAGCTCGGCCTCGTAGGCGGCGCGGTCCATCAGGTTGTAGAG
>JBBRVT010000637.1:0-2289 GCA_038246615.1 Burkholderiales bacterium | reverse complement strand
GTGGAATCGGGCGCGGTGTTTGCCGAGCTGAGCGCCGACCCCGCGCTGAGCCCCGCCGCCACCGACCACCTGGCACGCCTGTGCGGCCTGCAGCCGGCGCAGATTGAGCCGCCGGCCGCCAGCCCGCCCGGCGCCTTGCCCGACAGCGTGGTCTGGTTCCAGCGCAACTTCCGCTTTGCCGGTGATTCCGGCATCGGCCGCCTGGCCGCCGACACCCTGGCCGGCCAGCCGGCCGCAGTGCTGGCCACGCTGCGCGCTGGCCGCCGGGATGGTGTCGGCGGCGGCGATGGCGGCAGTGGTGGTGGTGTCGGCGGCGGCGGCAATGGTGGTGGTGAACTGCAGTGGATCGACGATGCCGCCACCCAGCCGGCGGCAGCCACGCTGGCCGCCATCACCGCAGGCTATGCCGCCTACGCCGCCGCCTGCCACGCCGCGCTGGCCGGCGGCCCGTTGGACGACGCCACCACGGCCGGGCTGCATGCCGCCTTCGGCCGGTTCCGCGTGCTGTGCGCGCTGCGCGAAGGGCCGCGCGGGGTGCAGGCCATCAATGAGGCAGTGAGCCGCCGCCTGCGCCAGGCCATCACCGGCGAGCCGGCCGACAACCGCAGCCCCTGGTTTGCCGGCCGGCCGGTGATGGTGCTGCGCAACGACCCGGCGCTGAAGCTCTTCAACGGCGACATCGGCCTGGCCCTGCCGGGGCCCGACGGCGCGCTGCGGGTGCTGTTCCCAGCTGACGACGGGCGCTGGCGCGCGGTGCCGCCGGCCCGTCTGCCAGCGCACGAGACCGCCTGGGCAATGACGGTGCACAAGGCGCAGGGCTCGGAGTTCGACGCCGTGCTGCTGCTGCTGCCGGCCCAACGCAGCCGCGTGCTCAGCCGCGAGCTGCTCTACACCGGCATCACCCGCGCCCGCAAGCAGGTGACGCTGGCCGCCGGCGCCGATGTGCTGGCCGCTGCGGTGCAGGCCAGCAGCCAGCGCCATGCCGGGCTGCAGGCGCGGCTGCGGGAAGCCATCGACGGGCGCTGACACCGGTGGCGATGAAGCGGTGGGCAGCGCGACAGCGCCTGGTGGGCTGCCGCTGATGCGCCGGTGATGCGCCGGTCAAGTGCGGATCAAGCGCCGGTCAAGCGCCGGTCACTCGCCGACCAAGCGCCGACCACGCGCCGATCACTTGCCGATCACTTGCCATTCAGGTCACCGGCTAGACCTCACCCGGCGCAGCAGCGCGCAGGTACTTTGCGAGTTGAATCCCGTCGCCGACGCCGCTGTACATGCGGGGCTTGATGGCGATCTCGTGGTAGCCATGGTCGTTGTAGAAGTTTCTTGCGGCCAGGTTCTCCCGCCGGGCTTCGACCCGGATGCGCTGCGACCCAGCCGCCTGCGCCGAGCGCTCAAGCCAATGCAGCACAGCACGGCCCAAGCCCTTCCTCTGGCACGCCGGGCGCACTGCGAACAACACGAGATGCGCATCGTCGTCCCAGTACTCCATGATCCCGAAGGCATCGATGCTGGTCTGTCCGCGTACGACGACGACATTGATGTTGGCTGCCGCGATGGCCCTTGCGACCCGCTCAGCACGCCAGGACCAAGGCAGCCCATGCTCGATCAGGTCGCGTGACATGGCCGCGATGGGCTCGGCATCGGCTTTCGACGCAACGCGTATCTGCAGGGCTGGTGTCATCTGCTTCCCACGGGTTACCAGACTGGTTCGTCAGCGGCCGTGCCGGTCGGCAATGCCGGGGGGCTGCGCAACGGCTTCGTCAACCAGACAGGCTCCAGGCTCATACCTCGTTGGACAAGACGGCAAGTGGTCTGCACCCAAAATTAAAGCATGCATCCGGTCGTCGAATCCAAGCGCGCGCAAGTGGCCGACCTGTGCCGCAGCAGCGGTGTGCGGCGGCTGGAGGTGTTCGGGTCTGCAGCGCGGGACGACTTCAATGAAGCGCGCAGCGACATCGGGGTCGGCGCCATCGTGCGTAACGGAAAAGCCCCAGGCCTGCGCACGCGCACCTCGCTTCAAGCGCGGCGCAACACCGAGAGACGGCCATGGCTGTGCGATCTGGAGCCAGACCACCATGTGCGGCAAGGGTTCACCCGCAGCGGCGCGGTATCCTCGCGCCCGTGTCAACCAGCAAACCCTTGCCACCCCAATGAAAACCGCACTGATCACCGGCGTGACCGGCCAAGACGGGGCCTATCTGGCCGAACTGCTGCTTGAAAAAGGCTATGAGGTGCACGGCATCAAGCGCCGGGCCAGCCTGTTCAACACCGACCGGGTCGACCACCTGT
>JBBRVT010000636.1:0-2293 GCA_038246615.1 Burkholderiales bacterium | reverse complement strand
GGTCAGTTGCTCGCGCAGCGCCGGGCCGGCATGGCCGAACATCGCGCCGTTGGTGGCCAGGGCGTCCAGCGTCTGCACCAGCGCGCCGAAGGCGCCGGATTCGCGCGCGGCCACCAGCTGGGTGTCCAGCCCGCGCTGCGCGCCCTCGCCGATGGCACGCAGCGCGTTGTCGCGCAGGCCGTCGAGCTGGCGCTCCAGGTGGCGGTTCAGTGCGCCCAGGCGATCGCCGACCGCCAGCACCTCGGCCAGGATGCGGTCCAGGTCGCTCACCACCTGGGTGATGCGGTCGAGAAAGTGGTTCAGGTCCTGTGCCAGCTCGCCGAACTCGTCGCCGCTGCGCACGTCGGCCCGGGGCGACAGGTCCATCACGCCGCGCGCCAGATTGCTGACGGTGGCCCGCAGCGCCAGCAATGGCGCCATGCGCACCTTCATCAGGCCGAACAGCAAGATGGTGTGCACCAGGATCTTCAGGCTCAGCGCGCCGGCGGTCACCCGCACTTCCTGCCACCACAGCGACTCCTTGCGCTGCAGGTAGCTGCGCACCGTCACCGTGCCCAGCACCTCGCCCACCTTGGCCTTGACATGGCAGCCCAGGCAGAACTGCTCGGCTTTCATGTCCACGCTGGCCTCGCGGTGCTCGCCATCCGCCCAGCGCGCCGGCAGGCCCTGCGCCTCCATGTTGCGGGTGACCCGCATCGATTCCACCGTCACCGCCGTCGGCAGCACGGCGATGCTCAGCCCCAGGTCGTCGTAGTTGCGGTTCAGGATCGGGTAGACCGTCTGCGCCGCATTCGGCCCGCCCGAATTGAGCATGATCGAGCGCACGTCGTTGGCCAGCTGCTCTGCCGCGCGATCGACCCGGGCCGGCTCGGACTGGGCGAAGTTGTAGCGCAGCACGGCATAGCGGATCGTCAGCTCCACCGCTGCCACCACCAGCAGCAGCAGAAAGAAGTCCCGGATCATGTGGAACATGAACGACTGCTCGAAGCTGCCGACGGTCTTGCTCCGGTCCCCTGCCTGCTGCGCCATCGCCCTCTGCCTCCTGCTGCGGCGCTGCGGGCCGCTGGCCCTGCATGATCACCCGTGTGGTGCGCGGGTGCATCTGCCGCGCTAGACCCCGCACTGCCGGGGGTCATGCGACGATGCAAAACCATGACAGTACCACCTGAACGCCGCCCCGCCACCCTGCCCCGCCCCGCCCGCTGGCGCCGCCGCAGTGCCATGGCGGCGCTGGCCGTGGCCGCCGCCCTGGGTGTGGCCAGCGGCTGCGCCACGCTCGACGCCAAGCAGCGCGAGTGGATCTTCCAGCCCGGTGACCGCACCTGGTCGGGCGGCCTGGCCGCAGCCCAGGGCATGCAGGACGTGTGGATCCCGTTCCGCTCGGCCGCCACCGGCCAGCCCGCGCAGCTGCACGGCCTGTGGCTGGCCCAGGCTGCGGCCGACGCGCCGGTGCTGCTGTACCTGCATGGCGCGCGCTGGGACGTGCGCGGCAGCGCGCACCGCATGCGCCGCATGCACGCGCTGGGCTTCGCGGTGCTGGGCGTCGACTACCGCGGCTTCGGCCAGAGCAGCCCCGGCCTGCCGTCCGAAGACCTGGCGCACGAGGACGCGCTGGCCGCCTGGCAGTGGCTGGCGCAACAGCAGCCGCAGGCGCGGCGCTACCTGTTCGGCCATTCGCTGGGCGGCGCCATCGCGGTGCGGCTGGCTGCCGAGGTGCCCGATCTCGCCGGGCTGATGGTCGAGGCCAGCTTTCCGTCGATCCCGGACGTGGTGCGCAGCTTCAAGTGGGGCTGGCTGCCGGTGTCGCCGCTGATCACCCAGCGCTTCGACGCCGCCAGCCGCATCGGCCAGGTGAAGGCGCCGGTGCTGGTGGTGCACGGCAGCGACGACAGCCTGATCGCGCCGGCGCTGGGCCGCGCGCTGTACGAGCGGGCGCCCGAGCCCAGGCGCTTCGTGCTGGTGGAAGGTGGCTCGCACCACAGCACCAACAGCCTGGGCATGGCCGCCTACCGGCAGGCGATGGCCGAGCTGTTCGGGCTGGGCGCGGTGGTCGCCAGCCGCTAGCGGCCAATCACTAGCGGCCATTCACCAACGGCCCATCACTGGCGGCCAGCCGTCAGGACAGTTTGGCCGCCTGCCAGGGCTCGGTGCTGGTCAGGCTCTCGAGCAAGGCCGCGACCTGGTCGATCTCGCCCTGGTCGATCTCGCGCTCGCTCAGGTTGCGCGGCTGCAGCGCCGGGCTCTCAGGCCGGTCGCCGCCGGCCATGCAGCGCAGGGCCTCCTTCAAGGTGGC
>JBBRVT010000635.1:0-2294 GCA_038246615.1 Burkholderiales bacterium | reverse complement strand
CGGGCAGGGCCGGCCGACGATGGCCGCCTCGACCATGCCCGGCCAGGCCATCAGCACGTTCTCGACCTCGACCGAGAAGATCTTGTAGCCGCCGCGGTTGAGCATGTCTTTCTTGCGGTCAAACACCCGCACAAAGCCCTGCGCGTCGATCGAGCCCAGGTCGCCCGAATGCCAGTAGCCGGCGGTGAAGGACGCCGCCGTGGCTTCGGCATTGGCCCAGTAGCCGGGCACCACCATCGGCCCGGCGATCCACAGCTCGCCGGTCTCGTCGGGCGGCAACTCGATGCCCTGGTCGTCCATCACGCGGATGTCGGCGGCCGGCAGCGCAACGCCCACGGTGTCGACATGGGCGCGGGTTTGGCCCATCGGCATCATGGTTGCCGGCGAGGTGGTCTCGGTGGCGCCATAAGCGTTGATCAGGGTCAGGCCGGGCAGCCGCTCGGCCAGGGCGTCGATGGTGGCCACCGGCATCGGTGCGCCGCCGTAGCTGCCGATGCGCCAGGCGCTGAGGTCGGCGCTGGCAAAGCCCGCTTGCAGCAGGCACAGGTTGTACATTGCCGGCACCATCATGGTGTGGCTGATGCGCTCGGCGGCCATCAGCGCGATCAAGGCCTCGGCCTTGAAGGACGGCACGATGACGATGGCGCCGCCCAGGTGCAGCATCGTGGCGATGATCGCCACCAGGCCGGTGACATGGCTGGCCGGCACCGCCAGCGCGGCACGGTCACCGGGCTGATCCGCAGTGGCCGTGGCCAGCCGCATGCAGGCCTGGTAGTGCAGCACCGAATGCACGATGTTGGCGTGGGTCAGCATCGCGCCCTTGGGGTGGCCGGTGGTGCCCGAGGTGTAGAGGATCACCGCCACTTCGTGCTCGGTCGGCGCGGTCGGCGCGGTGGCCGGCGCTGCGCCGGCCATCAGCGCCGCCATCGGCATGCAGCCCGGCGCCTCGCCGACGCTGAAACGATGGCGCAGCGCGGGCGCCTCGTCGGCATCGGGTGCGCGGTCGGCCAGTGCGGCGTCGATGATGATCGCCGCCGCGCCGCTTTGCCGGGCGATGTAGGCCAGGCCGGGCCGCTGCTCGCGCACGCCCACCGGCACCGCGATCGCGCCCAGGCGCTGCAGCGCCAGCAGCACCAGCACAAACTCGGGCCGGTTGTCGATGAACATCAGCACGCGGTCGCCGCGCGCCAGGCCCTGCGCCGCCAGGCCGTCGGCCAGCCGCGCGGCGGCGTTGGCGCAGTCGGCATAAGTCATGCGATGGCCTTCGCAAACCAGGGCCTCGGCCTGGGGTGTGCGCGCCAGCGCGGCGGCAAACATGGCCCACAGCCCGGCCGGCCGCGGCTGGAAGCAGCGCACCAGGCGGTCGCCGTGATGCGCCTCGTGCCGCATCGGTGGTACGGGATAGCCTTGCCAGAGATCGTGCACGGCGGGTGCGCTCAAGCCGCCTGCGAGACCAGATTGGCGCCCCGCTCGATGACAAATTCGGCATCCACCAGCTTGCGCGAGTGGTTGAGATCACTCTGCGCCATCAGCACCGACACCGCGCTGCCCTTGAGCGAGGCGATGACGTCGGCCAGCCGCATGCTCAGCGCCGGCGCCACGCCCTCAAAGGGCTCGTCGAGCAGCAGCAGCCGGGTGCCCACGGCCAGCGCGCGGGCCAGCGCCACCAGCTTCTGCTGGCCGCCTGACAGCAGCAGCGCGCGGCGGTCCTTCATCTCGATCAGTTCGGGCAGCACGCGGTAGACCAGGGCCAGCCGCTCATCCTGTTTGAGCGACTTGTTGACCCACACCGGCACCAGGATGTTTTCCTCCACCGTCAACTCGGGCACCAGGCCGCGGTCTTCGGGCATGTAGCCGATGCCCATGTTGGCGCGGGCATGGCGTGGCAGCTTGGCCAGGTCCTGGCCGTCGAAGCTGATGCTGCCCTGGCTGGGCTCCAGATGGCCCATCACCGCGCGCATCAGCGTGGTCTTGCCGGCGCCATTGCGCCCGACCAGGCCGACCATGGTGCCGTCGGCCACCGTCAGCGACATGCCGCGCAGCGCCACCACCGACTGGATCGACACATGGATATCGTGGATCTCTAGCATAGGACTCCTAGCGCGCACTCAGGCCAGCGCCGGGCCGCTCCCAAGCGGCCTGAGCGTCCCCTCGGGGGACGGCTTCGGTACACCGAAGGCAGGGGTGGCAATTCAGGCCGGCGCCGGGCCGCTCCCAAGCGGCCTGAGCGTCCCCTCGGGGGACGGCTTCGGTACACCGAAGGCAGGGGCGACATATTTACTCCTGTAGCAGTT
>JBBRVT010000634.1:0-2295 GCA_038246615.1 Burkholderiales bacterium | reverse complement strand
CGCTGACCATCCCGCTGCAGCCCAGCGAGACCGAAGAGCGGCTGATGGTGCGGCTGCTGGCCTTCGCGATGAACGTGCCGGCCGACGACCTGCGCGGCACGCTGCAACTGGCGCGCGGCATGGCCGACGCCGACGAGCCCGACCTGTGGCACAAGGACCTGTCCGACCAGCTGCTGCACTGGATCGAGGTGGGCCAGCCAGACGACCGCCGCCTGGCCAAGGCCTGCGGCAAGGCGCGCCGTGTCACGCTGTACTGCTACAGCCACTCCGCAGCCATCTGGTATGCCGGCATCGCCAACAAGATCAACCGCCAGCGCAACCTGGCTGTCTGGCAGCTGCCGCATGAACAGAGCCAGGCGCTGGCGGCCATGGCCCGGCGCTCGATGCAGTTGCAGGTCAGCATCCAGGACGGACATGCGTATTTCAGCGACGGCAGCAGCACGGTGGACGTGCAGCCGCATGCGCTCTGGCGCGGCGGTGAATGAGCCCGGCGCGCCGCGCCCTGGCCCGCTGGCTGGCCGCCCTGCCCTTTGCCCCGCTGATGACCGACAACGCCATGGCCGCTGAACTACCCGTGACCCCTGCCGTGGCCCCTGCCGGCACCACCGAGCCCGACCCCAATCTGTGGCTGGAAGAGGTACAGGGCGAGCGCGCCCTGGCCTGGGTGCAGGCCCGCAATGCCGAGAGCCGCGCGGTGCTGACCCGGCACCCACGCTTTGCGCCGATGCGCGAGCGCTTCCAGGCCATCCTCGATTCGGCCGACAGGATCCCGCAGGTCACCCGGCGCGGCGCGGCGCTGTACAACCTGTGGAAAGACGCGCAGCACCCGCGCGGCCTGTGGCGGCGCACCACGCTGGCCAGCTACCGCCAGCTGCAGCCCGACTGGGACACCGTGCTCGACCTGGACGCGCTGGCCCGCGCCGAAGGCGAGAACTGGGTGTGGGCCGGCGCCACCGCGCTGGGGCCCGACTACCGGCGCTGCCTGGTGCAGCTGTCGCGCGGCGGTGCCGACGCCACCGTGGTGCGCGAGTTCGACACCGTGGCCAAGGCCTTCGTCGCCGACGGCTTCATCCTGCCCGAGGCCAAGACCGACGTGAGCTGGGAGAGCGCCGACAGCCTGCTGGTGGGCACCGACACCGGCCCGGGCTCGCTCACCGATTCAGGCTACCCGCGCCAGGTGCGGCGCTGGCGCCGCGGCACGCCACTCGGCGCCGCCAAGTTGGTGTTCGAAGGCCGGGCGCAGGATGTCTGGGCCTCGGGCTCGGTGGACCACACACCGGGCCACCAGCGCAGCATCGTCAGCCGCGCCACCGATTTCTACAACACCGAGCAGTTCCTGCTGCGCGCCGACGACAGCCTGCAGAAGATCCACGTCCCCAGCGACGCCACCATCCGCTTCTGGGGTGCACGCGCACTGATCGAGCTGCGCAGCGACTGGGCCGTGGGCGGCCGCACCTGGCAGGCCGGCAGCCTGCTGGTGGGCGACGCCGCTGCCGTGCTGGCCGCCACAGAGCCGGGCACCAGCGCGGCCGCCATGCCGACACTGCAGGCGCTGTTCACGCCCACGCCCACCCGCTCGCTGTCGGGCCTGGCCACCACCCGCAGCCAGCTGCTGCTGAACGTGCTGGACAACGTCGCCGGCAAGCTGGAAGCCTGGACACCCGGACCTGCATCCGTACCCGCGGCCGCCGGCGACACCTGGACCCGCCGCGACCTGCCCGCCCCCTTCCCCGGCACCCTGGGCCTGCAGGCCCTGCACGACCCCGAACTGGCCGACGACCCGCTGGCCGAGCAGTACCTGCTCAGCTACACCGACCACCTGACGCCCGACGTGCTGCTGCTGGGCGACACCGCAACACCCACGCTGCAGCCGCTGAAGAGCCGGCCGGCCTTCTTCGACGCCAGCGGCCTGCAGGTGCAGCAGCGCTTCGCCACGTCGAAGGACGGCACCCGCGTGCCGTACTTCCTGGTGGCCGCCAAGGGCCTGGTGGCCGACGGCAGCCACCCCACGCTGCTGTACGGCTACGGCGGCTTCGAGGTGTCGATGCAGCCGCTGTATTCGGCCGGCTGGGGCACCGCCTGGCTCAGCCAGGGCGGCGTGCTGGCGGTGGCCAACATCCGAGGCGGTGGCGAGTTCGGCCCGGGCTGGCACCAGGCGGCTGTCAAGGCCGACAAGCAGCGCAGCTACGACGACTTCGCCGCAGTGGCCGAGCACCTGATCGCCAGCGGCATCACCCGGCCCAGGCAGCTGGCGATCCAGGGCGGCAGCAACGGCGGGCTGCTGGTGGGCGCGGT
>JBBRVT010000633.1:0-2296 GCA_038246615.1 Burkholderiales bacterium | reverse complement strand
GGCCGCCAGCAACGCCGCCTTCAGCGCCTGGTAGCTGTTCTCCATCGCCGCCACCTCGTTGGCGCCGGCCACACCATCGATGCGGGCCAGCAAGGCATCGCAGTGCCGCACAAACGCCGCATGGGCCAGCGCCAGCAGCGTCGAGTCGGCCGCCAGCGAGGGCAGCGGCGAGCCGGTCAGCGCCTGCTCGGCGACGGTCTCGTGGTAGCGCTGCAGGCGCAGCAGTTGGGCCAGCCGTTGGCTGCCGTGGGCGGTCATGGCACTGCGGTTCATGCGTTCAACAAAGGTCTCGATGGCTTCGTCTAGCCGCACCACCACCGCCTGCTGGCGCGCCAGGCTGCGCGCCTCGGCGCCGGCCAGCACCTGGCGCGCCAGGCCGGCGGCCAATTGCCCAGCACGGGCCACCTCGCGTTGCAAGGCGTCCAGCGCCAGTGCCGGCACCGCCAACACGTTGTCGTCCAGGTAACGCGGCTGCGCCTCGTCCTCCTCGCGGGCACGGAAGCGCCGGCCCAGCCAGCGCGCCAGGCCATCCGCCAGCGGCCACATCAGCAGCACGCCCAGCAGGTTGAAACTGGTGTGGAACATCGCCAGCAGCGCCGCCGGCCCCAGCGGCAGGTGCAGCCACTGGCGGGCGTGGATCAGCAAGTCGATCAGCCAGGGCAGCAGCAGCAACGCCACCAGCCCGGTGAGCAGGTTGAACACCACATGCGCGGCCGCCACCCGCCGCGCATTGGGTGTGGCGCCCAGGCTGGCCAGCAGGGCGGTGACGGTGGTGCCGATGTTGGTGCCGATGACCACCGCCGCCGCGCCGGCGGTGCCGATCAGGCCGCCCTCGGCTGCGGTGAGCGCCACCACCATCGCGGCGCTGGATGACTGCATCAACACCGTCATCAGCGCGCCCACGCCCAGCTGCGCCAGCACCGCCAGCGCGCCCTCGCCCTGCGGCAGGCTCAACTGGCCAGGCAGCCCCGCAAAGGCCTGCTGCAGCATCGCAATGCCCAGAAACAGCAAGCCAAAGCCGGCCAGCGCCGTGCCCAGCGCGCGGCGCCGCTGGTGGCCGGCGCCGGTCAGCCGCAGCAGCACGCCGATGCCCACCAGCGGCAGGGCCAGCGCCTCGATCTTGAACTTCAGCCCGACCAGCGCGACGATCCAGCCGGTCATGGTGGTGCCGACGTTGGCACCAAACAGTACCCACAAGGCCGGGCTCAGCCCCAGCAAACCGGCATTGACAAAGCCGATCACCGCGACCGTGACCGCGCTCGACGACTGCACCAGCGCGGTGATCAGCACCCCCGAAGCCAGCGCCTGGCGCCTGGTGCGGGTGGCGCCGGCCAGGATGCGGCGCAGCGCCGAGCCGGCGGCCAACTTGAGGCCGTCGCTCATCATGTCCATGCCCAGCAGCAGCAGGCCCAGGCCGCCCAGCAAGGGGGCGATCAGCGGCGCCAGCAGCGGCCACAGTGCGGCGGGTTCGCTCATTTGGCGTTCCGGCGCTTTCTCAGGCCTGATCCGCCGCCGGCGGCGGGCACACCAGCACGTCGATGCGGCCCTCGGCCAGCACATGCAGGGTGACGCTGCCCAGCAGCAGATCCTCGGCAGCCGAACGGCCTTGCTTGCCCAGCGCCACCAGGTCGCAGTCCTGCACCTGCTCTTGCTCGACGATGCGTTGCGCCGCATCGCCCTCGATCACGCAGGCGGTCCATTGCGTTGCCGGCAGGCCGGCCTCGCGGGCGCTTTGCTTGAGCTGGCGCAGCGCCTGGTCATGGGCGCGCTGGCGGTACACCGTGACCGTGGCCGCATCGACGCCGGCGAAGTGCAGCTTGTCCTCGAACGGCACCTGGAACACCTGCAGCAGCACCAGATGCGCCTGCGGCGCCAGCTGGCGCACCCGGGCCAGCAGCGCCACCGCGACGGGCGAGCCGTCCAGCGCCACCAGCACACGGCGGTACGGCGCCTGCGGTGCGGCGCGCACCACCAGCAGCGGCCGCGTGGTGCGCCACAGCAGCCGCTCGGCGGTGGTGCCCAGCGGCAACCGCCGCAACAGGCCGGCGCCCTGCGCGCCGATCACCAGCAGCTGGGCCTGCAGCGCATCGATCTGGCGGCCGATCTCATCAACCACCTGCCCGCTGGTGCACAGCGTGCGTGGCGCCTGGTCGTCCGCCGCACGCAAGCCGTCGGCCAACCGGTCCAGCGACTGCTGTGCCTCGGCCAGCAGCCGCTGCTCGACGTTGGGCTGGCCGCCCAGCCACTGGCGCAGCGCGTCGAGCGCGCGGCCGGGCAGCACATGCAGCAAGGTCAG
>JBBRVT010000632.1:0-2302 GCA_038246615.1 Burkholderiales bacterium | reverse complement strand
TTCTCGAACCGCCGGGTGCGGACCCGCATGCCAGGTGGTGTGGAAGGGGCCCGATCAGCGTTGATCGGCCCCTGTCCCGATCGGAGTCAGCCAGTCACCCGCCGTCCTCGGCCTCGCCGCGAAGTGTGAATGTCGGCTGTTCAACAACGGCAAAGACAGCAACGAGCCTAATTCAGCCAGACCAGCCACCAAGCTCAAGGCTTCTTCTCCAACCGCATCACATCGCTGTCGCGGCGCATGCTGAAGCGGTTCAGGAAGCTGTTGCCCAGCAGCACCATCGGCATCTCTGAAGGCACCACCACCGCCGCCACGTTGGCGATCTCCACGTCGCCCACCCGCACCGACGTGAGGTTGACCGCATACACCGGCACCGTGCCGTTGGCGGTCTGGCTCATGCCCGGGCGGCCGCGCTTCCAGTCCAGGCCGATGCGGTTGGCCTCGCCCTGGCTCAGCGCCACCGTGGTGGCGCCGGTGTCGACCATGAAGTTCACCGGCTTGCCGTTGATGCTGCCGGCGGCATTGAAATGGCCGCCCGCGCCCATCGGCAGCACGATGGCGCTGCCGGCACCCGGCGCGGCACCGCCCGTGCCCAGGCGCGCGGGTGCCGCCCCCAGGCGCAGCGTGCGCCGCTGGCCGGCCACCTCCACCTCGGCCTCGCCATCGCCCAGGCGGCGCAGCATCACGCCGCGTGCGCTGGCCCCGACGGCCAGCATCTGCGGCTGGCCGTCGATCACCAGCAGCGCCTTGTCGGCGCCCATGCTGCCCTGCAGGCTGACCGATTGCGCCGCAGCGCCGCCGGCCAGGACCAGCAGAGCCAGCAGCGCCAGCAGATCAGCGCGGCGCCGCATCAATCGCGGAAGTTGTTGAAGGCCAGCGGCACGTCGGTCACGTCTTTCTTCAGCAGCGCGATGGCCGCCTGCAGATCATCCCGCTTGGTACCGGTGATGCGCACGCTGTCGCCCTGGATGGCGGCCTGCACCTTCAGCTTGCTCTGCTTGATGAAGCCCTGGATCTTCTTGGCGGTGTCGCTGTCGATGCCCTGCTTGACGACCACCGTCTGCCGCACCTTGTCGCCGCCCATCTTCTCGATCTTGGCGCTGAAGTCGAGGAAGCGGATGTCCACGCCGCGCTTGGTGAGCTTGGCGGTGAGGATGTCACGCACCTGGGCGATCTGGAAGTCGCTGTCGGCCAGCAGGTGCAGGCTGCGCTCCTTGCCCGACTCGATGTTCTCGATCTTGGACGACGAGCCTTTGAAGTCGAAGCGGGTGCCGATTTCCTTGTTGCTCTGCTCCACGGCGTTGCGCAGCTCCACCAGGTTGGGTTCAAGCACGGTGTCGAAGCTGGGCATGGCGGCGTGTCTTCAGAGCTGAAAAGGTTCAAATTTTGCCACGTGGCCCAAGCGCCTCACCGGCCGCTGCCACGGCGCCGCTGCGACTGCGGCGCTGCGACTGTACCGGTGCGACTGTGCCGGAGCTACTGCGCCGGTGCCACGAAACCCATGCGCTGCAGCAGCGCGCGCGCGGTGGCCAGCCGCGCGTGCAGTTGCGCCGCAGCAGCGGCGCAGTCGGCCGGGCGGTAGCCGGCGCCTTCGGTCTCGATCTGCAGCGCCAGCGCATGCACCGCGCGCAGCCCCAGGCTGGCCGATGCGCCCTTGACCGCATGCGCCAGCGGCTTCAACGCATCCGTATCGGCGCGCTCCAGCGCGGCCAGCAGGTTGGCCGAACTGGCGGAGGTGTTGCTCAGAAAGCTCGCCAGCACCGACTGGTAGCCGGCCAGCGTGACGCCGACGCAGACATCGCCGATCACGGTCATGTCCAGGTGGGCGGCCACGTCGCTGGCACGAAAGCGCGGCTGCGGCACCGCCGGGGCGGACGCTGCAGGTGGCGGTGGGGTGGGTGATCGCATACTGGGCGTGGCTGATGCAGGTGCGGCTGATGCCGATGCTGGTGCGGTTGATCCGGGTGGTCTGGCAGTTGGCAGGCCTGGCACCAGCGGCGACAGGCCCGAGTCCTCGAAGCCGACCACGCCGCTGCGCCGGTCACGGGCGCGGGCGCCGAACAGCGCGTTCAGCAACGCCTCGATATCGTCCGCTTGCACCGGTTTCGCGAGGAAATAGTTCATGCCAGCCTGCAGCACGCGCTGCCGCGTGTCGGCAAAGGCGTCGGCGGTCAGTGCCACGATCGGCACCTTGCGCATCGGCGCGGGCCCGGCGCGCAGCACACGGGTGGCCTGCAGGCCGTCCTGCACCGGCATGTGCACGTCCATGAAGACCAGGTCGGGCACCTGCTCGGTCACGCGGGCC
>JBBRVT010000631.1:0-2309 GCA_038246615.1 Burkholderiales bacterium | reverse complement strand
GATGGCCATTGGCGTGGCGGGTGGTGAACATCGCGAACTTGCAGTCCTTGATGTCGTTCCACAGGGCATGGCGGGAAGGATGGGTGGTCGCTGTCATCGGAAGTCTCCGTTGTGGGGATACGCCCCGGGCTTTGCCCGGGGACATGCACCACCGATGCTTCCACCAACGCACGGTTGGCGTCCGTACGACAGCGCACTTTCGCCGGGCTTGTCACCGGACAGGCAAGGAAGGCCCGCTTGATGGAGCCGGTGCAGCTTGACGTGCTGCTGCGTTTCGGGCTCGACGCCGGCGACCGCACGCAGACCGGATGCGCGACCCTGGGCGGCGCGAAACTCTGGGTGCCCAAGAACGGCCCTTGAAAGGTCCAGAGGTCAGAAGGTCCAGAGGTCCAGCCGTCCCCCGCCCTGGTCCGTCAGCGGCGCCTCACGACGCGCGCACCACCCGACCGATGGTCAGGCCCTGCACCAGGATCGAGAACACCACCACACAGTAGGTCAGCGCGAGCACCGTATCGCGGTACGGACCGACCGGCAGCGACAGGGCCAGCGCCACCGAGATCCCGCCGCGCAATCCGCCCCACGTCACGATGCGCCAAGAGCCTGCCGGCAAGCCGAAGTGGCCGCCGAGTACCGCCACCGGGAGGCCCACGCTCAGGCTTCGCGCGAGCAAGGTGACGACGATGGCCACCGCACCCGCGACCAGCACCGGGACGGAGAAGCTGATCAACAACACCTCCATGCCGATCAGCACGAACAGCACCGCATTCAAGATCTCGTCCAGCAGCTCCCAGAACATGTCGAGGTAGCGGCGGGTGGTGCCGCTCATGGCCAGCGCGCGGCCCTGGTTGCCGATGATCAGGCCGGTGACCACCATCGCCAGTGGCCCGGAGATGTGCAGGCGGTTGGCCAGCGCATAGCCGCCGGTCACGGCGGCCAGGGTCAGCAGCACCTCCACCTGGTACTCGTCGACGCTCTTCAGAAGTCGGTAGGTGACGTAGCCCAGCACCAGGCCGAAGGCGATGCCGCCGCCTGCTTCGCGCGCCAGCAGCGCCAGTGCCGAGCCGGTGGTGGGCGCGCTGCCGCTGACCAGCATGCCCAGCAGCAGCGCAAAGATGACGACGCCCACACCGTCGTTGAACAAGGACTCGCCGGCGATCACGTGTTCGAGATTCTTCGGCGCGTCGGCCGACTTCAGGATGCCCATCACCGCAATCGGATCGGTGGGCGAGATCAACGCGCCGAACAGCAGGCAGTACATCAGCGGCAATTCCAGGCCCACCCAGGGCAGCGCTGCCCAGAGACCGAAGCCGACGATCAGCGTGGACAAGAGAGTGCCGATCAACGCCAGCGAAGCCACGGGCCAGCGCAGCGCCCTCAACTGGCTCAGGTCCACGTGCAGCGCGCCGGCAAACAGCAGCAGCGACAGCATGCCCTGCATCAGCACGTCGGAGAAGTCGATCGAGCGCAGCAACGATTCCTCGTAGGTGCGCAGGGCATGCGACACCCCGACGAGGTCGAGCGCGACGATCGCCAGCGAAAGGACCAGCGCGATGGCCATCACTCCGATGGTCGTCGGCAGGTGTACGAAGCGGTGGTTCAGGTACGACAGCAGTGCGGTGACGACCAGGCAGGCGGCGGCGATGTCGAGCATGGGTGCGTCTGTGGTGGCGTTGCGATCGGTGCTGTCAGTGCAGGTCAGGCGACGGCCGGTTCCTCAATCCGCGTTGCAGTGAGCGCACCGCCTTTTTTCGGCGGCGGCGGATCGCTGCGAATGCGCGACTGATGTCGATGCGTCTGATCGTCGGGAAGCGTTCACCGATCGTGCGCGATGCGCTCGACGGTGGCAACCGCATCGTTGGTGGCCAGGCCGAAGGCGAAGCCGACGTGCATCGCCAGCGGCACGCCGTCGGCGCCCCGGCCAGCGCGGCTGGACTGCTGGCCCCTTCGATCAGCAGCCCACCGTCCACACCCGCTTCGCGGCGTTCATCCGGCTGCAGTGCGCGCAGCGCCAGTCCCGGCTTGCCGAAGACCTGCAGGCCTGCCTTGTCGGCCAGGCAGCCCTGCTCCACGTTCGAGACCAAGGCGCCTTCGGGCTTGTCCTGCCTGAACGAGTCGGCCAGAGCCTGATCCACGTCCTGCACCGCCGCCGCCGCCAGGCGGGCGTGGCCGGCCTTGCCGGTGGCCAGGATCTGGCCGTCGACCTTCATGGCCAGGTCGATCGGTGTCGCGAACGACAGGCGCTGGTAGCCGCCCGTGCGGCTGTCGATCTGCGAGTGGATGCAGACCACCTCGCCACGTGTGTTGAACAG
>JBBRVT010000630.1:0-2318 GCA_038246615.1 Burkholderiales bacterium | reverse complement strand
GTCGACCTGGTGATCGAAGCCGTGTTCGAGAACATGGCGATCAAGAAAGAGATCTTCGGCCAGCTCGACCGCATCTGCAAACCCGGCGCGGTGCTGGCCACCAACACCTCGGCACTGGACGTCAACGAAATCGCCAGCGCGGCCACGTCGCGGCCCGAGGCGGTGGTCGGCATGCACTTCTTCTCGCCCGCCAACGTGATGAAGCTGCTGGAGGTGGTGCGCGGTGCCAAGACATCCCACACCGCGCTGGCCACCGCCATGCAGGTCGGCAAGAAGATCGGCAAGGTGGCGGCGGTGTCGGGCGTGTGCCCGGGCTTCATCGGCAACCGCATGCTGCGCGCCCGTGGCGAGCAAGCACAGGCCATGGTGATGGACGGCGCCATGCCCTGGGACATCGACCAGGTTCTGTACGACTTCGGCATGCCCATGGGCCCGTTTGCGATGAGCGACCTGGCCGGCCTGGACATCGGCTGGAGCAAGGAGACGAGCCGGGGCGCCACCATCCGCGAGGTGTTGTGCGAGATGGACCGCCGGGGCCAGAAGACCGGCGCGGGCTACTACGACTACGACGCCGCCCGCAACGCCAGGCCGTCCGAGGTGACGCGCCAGATCGTGCTCGATTTCATGGCCAGGCAGGGCAAGGTGGCGCGCGCCGTGTCGACCGACGAGATCCTCGAACGCACGGTCTACGCCATGGTCAACGAAGGCGCCAAGATCCTGGAGGAAGGCATTGCGCAGCGGGCGTCGGACATCGACACCGTCTACATCAACGGCTACGGCTGGCCGGTGTACCGCGGCGGGCCGATGTTCTACGCCGACACCGTCGGCCTGCCCACCGTGGTGGCCAGGCTCCAGGCCTACGGGGACCGCATGGGCGCGGGCTTCCAGCTGTCACCGCTGCTGGAGCGGCTGGCCGCCGAAGGCAAGCACTTCACCCGCTGAGGCGCGGCGGGTCGGACGCGGCAGGTCTGGGGGCACTCTCAGGCCCGCGCATCGAACTGCAGGATGGCGCGCGCCACCTGGCCGATCGGCATCACCTCGTCCACCGCGCCCAGGGCGATGGCCTCCTTGGGCATGCCGAAGACCACGCAGCTGGCTTCGTCCTGGGCGATGGTGCGCGCGCCCTGGTCGTGCAGCAGCTTCATCGCCTTGGCGCCGTCGTCGCCCATGCCGGTGAGCATGATGGCCAGCACGTCGCGGCCGGCGCATTCGGCGACCGAGCGGAACAGCACGTCCACCGACGGCTTGTGGCGGTTCACCGGCGGCCCGTCGATCACCTTGGCAAAGTACTGGCCACCGGCCTTGCGCAACTGCAGGTGGCGCCCGCCAGGTGCGATCAACACCACACCGCGCTCCAGGCGGTCGCCGTCCTTGGCCTCGCGCACGTTCACCGCGCACAGGCCGTTCAGGCGCTCGGCGTACATCGCCGTGAACTTCTCCGGCATGTGCTGGGTGATGGCGATGCCGGGTGCGTCGCCGGGCAGGGCGGTCAGCACCAGCTCCAGCGCCTGCGTGCCGCCGGTGGAACTGCCGATGACCACCGGCTTGTTGACCGCCAGCGCGTGCAGGCCGCCGATCGCCGGCCGGGCCGGCACCGGCCGGCCCGGCGCTGCGGCGGTTTGGGCACCCTGCGCTGCCAGCCGCGGCAATGCCGCCGCTCCGGCGCGCGGCCGCGCGCGGGCGGCGGTTTTCAGCGTCTGCACCAGCTCGCGGCGCGAGTCCTCCAGAAACTGCTTCAGCCCCAGGCGTGGCTTGGCCACCACCGCCACCGCGCCGGCGGCCAATGCCTCCAGGGCCACGGCGCCACCGTGGGTGCTCAGCGTCGAGCAGATCACCGTCGGGATGGGCGACTCGGCCATCACCTGGCGCAAGAAGGTCAGGCCGTCCATGCCGGGCATCTCGATGTCGAGCAGCAGCACGTCGGGCCGGTTCTTGCGGATCGCCGGGCCGGCGATCAGCGGGTTGGGCGCGCTGCCCATCAGCTCGATCTCGGGGTCGCCGGACAGCAGGTGCATCAGCGTCTGCCGCACCACCGCAGAGTCGTCCACCACATAAACCTTGATCGCCATGATGTTCTTTCAAGCCTCGCCCAGGCGCACGCCAGGTGCCCCCGGGCCGACAGTCCAGGTGATGCGTCGAAAGGCGGTGCCGCCGGTGTCCTGGCCACGCACCGGAATATCCAGGTCGGCCAGCGCCTGCAAAGCCCAATCGGTGTTGCTCTGGCCGACATGCGTGTGCTTGAACAGCGCCGGAAACATGTTGCCGCCGCCGTACAGATAGGCCTCGCACAGGTGCGGGCTGATGCCGCAGCCTTGCAG
>JBBRVT010000629.1:0-2332 GCA_038246615.1 Burkholderiales bacterium | reverse complement strand
TTCTGGCGGCAGCGCCCTGGATGGCGGAGTCGGCAGCATGAGCACACGCCGCAAGTTCCTGTTGGGCACGGCGGGCGTGGCGGTGGCCGGCACCGCCCTGGTGGTGGGCTGGGGCCTGATGCCGGTGCGCCAGCGCCTCACGGGAAGCCAGCCGCTGCCGGCCGCCGCCGGCCAGCAGGTAATCAACGGCTGGCTCAAGATCGACATCGACGACACCGTGACGGTGATGGTGCCCAAGAGCGAGATGGGCCAGGGTGTGCTCACCGCGCTGGCGATGGTGCTGGCCGACGAGCTCGATGCCGACTGGTCGCAGGTGCGCACCGCCCACCCGCCGCTGGATGCGATCTACAACAACCTCAGCACCGTGGTCGATGGCCTGCCCTTCCACCCCGACGACGACGGCCGGCTCAAGCGCCTGGCCGGCACGCTGACGGCCAAGACCATGCGCGAGATCGGCCTGCAGGTCACGGGTGGCTCGTCGAGCCTGAAAGACCTGTGGCTGCCGATGCGCGAGGCCGGCGCCAGCGCCCGCGCCATGCTGGTGGTGGCGGCCGCGCAAACCTGGGGCGTGCCGGCTGCCGAATGCAGCGTGGCCAATGGCCAGGTACGCCATGCCGCCAGCCAGCGCGGCCTGCGCTTCGGCGAACTGGCCGAGCGCGCTGCCAGGCTGCCGCTGCCCGACAAGCCGGTGCTGAAGACCGCAGCGCAGTTCACGTTGATCGGCCAGCCCATGCGCCGCCGCGAGGCCGCGGCCAAGCAGGACGGCAGTGCGGTGTTCGGCATCGACACGCTGCAGCCCGGCCAGCGCTATGCCAGCCTGCTGATGTGCCCGACGCTCGGCGGCCAGGTGGCATCGTTCGATGCCAAGGCGGCGTTGGCCATGCCCGGCGTGCTGCAGGTGGTGGCGGTGCCGCCGTTGCGTGGCGGCACCGGCGGCGTGGCGGCCATCGCCGGCACACCCTGGCAGGCCATGGTGGCGGCCAAGGCAGTCGAGGTGCAATGGAACCACGGGCCGGCGGCCGCGCTCAGCAGCGCCGGCATCACCTCGCAGCTGAAACAGCAGCTGGCGGACGACGACGGTTTCGCCTACTTCCAGCATGGCGATGCGGCCACCGCCCTGAAGCAGGCCGCGCGCACCCTGCAGGCGGAGTACAGCGCACCGCTGCTGACCCACGCCACGCTGGAGCCGCAGAACTGCACCGTGCTGTACACGCCCGACGCCAAGGACGGCCCCCGGGCCACTGTGTGGGCGCCCACCCAGGTGCCCGGCCTGGCGCGCTGGGTGGCAGCGCGGGCACTGGGGCTGGACAGCGACCAGGTGGCGATGAACGTCACCCTGCTGGGCGGTGGTTTCGGCCGCCGGCTGGAGGTCGATTTCATCGCCCAGGCCGCGCACATCGCCCGCGCCCTGCCCGGCCAGCCGGTGCAGACCTTCTGGACCCGTGAGCAGGACAGCACGCATGATTTCTACCGCCCGCCCTGCGTGGCGCGCTACCAGGCCGGCTTCGACAACCAGGGCCGCCTGACCGCCTGGCAGGCGCACTCGGCCGGCCCGTCGATCGTGCAGCAGTTCCTCGGCCGGCAGTTCGGCCTGCCCGGCGCCGGCCCGGACAAGACCACGGCTGAAGGCGCGTTCGACCAGCCCTATGAATGGCCCAACGCCCGCATCAGCCACGCCATCGTGGCGCTGCCGGTGCCGGTCGGCTTCTGGCGCAGCGTGGGCCATTCGCACCACGCCTTCTTCAAGGAAAGTTTCGTCGACGAGGCCGCCCATGTGGCGGGGCAGGATCCACTGGCCTTCCGCCTGGCGCTGTTGCAGCGCCACCCGCGCCACGCGGCAGTGCTTCAACGCGCGGCCGACCTGGCAGGCTGGGGCCAGCCGCTGGCGCCGGCGGCCGACGGCGCGCCACGCGCCCGCGGCATCGCGCTGCACCAGTCCTTCGGCAGCATCGTGGCCCAGGTGGCCGAGGTGTCGCTGGACCCGGCCGACGCCAGGCGCATCCGCGTGCACCGGGTGGTGGTGGCCATCGACTGCGGCACCGCAGTCAACCCCAGCCACATCCGCCAGCAGATGGAGGGCGGCGTGGTGTTCGGTCTCAGCGCGGCGCTGTACGGCGAGGTGACGCTGGCGGCCGGCCAGGTGCAGCAGACCAACTTCCACCAGCAGCCGATGCTGCGCGGCGCCGATTGCCCGGTGATCGAGACCACCATCCTGGCCAGCACCGCGCCGCCCGAAGGCGTGGGCGAGCCCGGCACGCCGCCCACCGCGCCGGCGGTGGCCAATGCCCTGTTTGCACTGACCGGCCAGCGCCTGCGCAGCCTGCCGCTGCGG
>JBBRVT010000628.1:0-2338 GCA_038246615.1 Burkholderiales bacterium | reverse complement strand
CGAAGACCAGGCGCGCGCCTTGGTCCACCAGGCCGAACTGGCCCAGCGCAGCCTCAGCCCCGCCGAGCTGGCTGCCCGCCAGGCCCTCTGCGCCAGCGAAGGCGCACGCCTGCTGGCCAACGCCAATGTGCTGGAGCGAGCCGTGGTCAAGCGCCTGGCGCGCAAGCGCATGGACAAGCTGCTGGGCACCTGACTTGCTGCCGGCAGGCCCGGTCAGCCGGGCCGGTGCAGCGCCAGCAGCCGCTGGTGTGCCGGGCTCTGCGGATCGACCGCCAGCTGGTTGCGGGCCTGCAGGTAATGGTGGGTGAACACGTCCAGGCAGGCCTGCAGCACCGCAGCGGCCCGGTGGTCGCCAGCCAGCTCCAGGCAGAGTGCGGCCACCTGGCTGGTGCAGAAGTGGTCGCCGCACCGGGCGCGGCGCAAACGGTAACGGGAGATCTGGTCGGGTTGCAGGCTCAGCACCGGCAGATGGTCCAGCGCAGGGCTCTTGCGGAACATCTTGCGGGCCTCGGCCCAGGTGCCGTCCAGCAGGATGAAGAGCGGGCGCGGGCCGGGTGTGGTGCCGGGCAGGGTGCCGGGCGGGGTCACAAGTCGGGTCCCGGGGGTGCCCGCAGTTGCCGGGCCTGTCTCCAATCCATGCACCACCCGCGCCGGCGCCGCGTATGCCTGCGGAAACACCACCAGGGGCTGCCACTGCGGGTCTTGCAGCAGGGCCGTCAGCCCCGGATCGGTGGCGGTGCGCGTCCAGCCGAAGGCGAAGGTGTCGGGCACCACATCGGCCACCAGCCAGCCGGTGTTGCTGGGTTTCAACGGCTCGGTGTCGGCCATCAGCAGGCACACGCCTGCCCGCGTGGGCACGCTGGTCCGCCAGGCGCACAGGCAGTGGCTGGGCAACAGGCGGCAGCCGGTGCAGCGCTCGCCCTTGGCGCCACCGCGGGCGAGGAATGGCTTGGTGCTGCGCGCCAGCCTGTCAGCGCGCAGGCGGGCCACGGCGTGCGGCATCAAGAGCAACGCAGCCGCTCAGCGCGCCAGCAGCGCCCGAACCTGCCCCTCGATGCGCATCGCGCCCATCGACCAATAGACCAGGGCCAGGCGTTCGACCTCCCACAGCGCCCGCAGCATGCGGCGCTGCACATGCACGGCGTCATGGCAGGTCACGCCGGGGTAGCGGCTGCCCACGTCGGGCCGGGGCATGTTCGACGGCGAACTCGACAGCCCGTTGCCGACCAGGTTGGCGATGACGATGAAGTAGCGCGACGGGCCGATTGAAGGACCACGTTGCCGGCGTCGAAGCTGCCTTCGGTGCCGCCTGCAGCGGGGAGGGGGTGGCGGGCTGCATGGTCGGGCTCCTCCGGGGCGTTGGCCGGATTCTCGCCGCCGCGCCGGCCAGGCCGGGTGCAGGCGTCGCCAACGTGACACCGGCTGCAGGGTCCGGGATGGTCCCGGGCCCGCTGGCCGCCCCCAGTCGCTAGAGTCGGCGATCCCCATCTGCCCGGTGCCACCACCGGTACCTGCCGCCATGGACACGCCTGAACTGCTGACCGTCGATGCCTTCATCCGCCACTGGGCCGCCGACCGGCCGCAGCGCCCGGCGATGGTGGGCGAACGCCGCATCGACTTTGCCGAACTGGAGGCCAGCACCCACCGGGTGGCCACCGCGCTGCAGGCCGCCGGGCTGCAGAAGGGCGATCGCATCGCCTGGCTGGGCAAGAACGCGGTGCTGTACTTCACCCTGCTGTTCGGCGCCGCGCGCATCGGCGTGGTGATGGCGCCGGTGGGCTGGCGCCTGGCCGCGCCCGAGCGGCGTTACATCGTGAACGACACCGAATCCAAGCTGCTGTTTGCCGGTGATGGCTTTGCCGACGATGCCCGCGCGCTGGCCGAAGGCCTGCCGCATCTGCGGCAGGTGTTCTCGGCCGACGAGGCCTGGGCCTGGATCGACGGCACGGCGCCCGCCGCCTTCACCCCCAGCGGCACCGAAGACGCCATCCTGCAGCTCTACACATCGGGCACCACCGGCAACCCCAAGGGCGTGGAGCTGAGCAACCGCAACCTGTTCGGCCTGCGCCGGGCGGCGCAGCAGGCGCAGCTGCCCTGGGCCTTCTGGGACGACGGCGAGGTGGTGATGGTGGCCATGCCCTGCGCCCACATCGGTGGCACCGGCCTGGGCTTCATGGCGCTGGCCGGCGGCGTGTGTGGCTGCGTGATGGCCGAATTCACGCCCGACGGCGTGTTCGACGCCATCACGCAGGAAGGTGTCACCCGCTTCTTCGCGGTGCCGGCGGCGCTGCAGATGCTGGTGAACCACCCGCGCTGCGCGCAGACCGACTTCAGCCGG
>JBBRVT010000627.1:0-2352 GCA_038246615.1 Burkholderiales bacterium | reverse complement strand
TATCCGATTGCACCGGTCGCCGCGGCAGCGGTGCTGGGCGCGGCTGCGGCCACCACCGTGGCTGCCGAACCGGCAGACCCTGCCGGGCCCGCCGCCGGCGCGTCCACCGACACCACCGAAACCACCGACTCGGCCACCGCCGAGCCCGCCGGCCCGGCCGATCCAGCCCCCGAGCCGGCTGACGACACGCCGGCCGACCCCGCGCCCGACCCATCGGCCGCACCAGGCACCGCGCCTGCCGATCCCAAGCACCCCTGACCGACCGCCCGAGCAAGCACCGACACCATGGGCTATCTGCCGCAGTTCAAGAACGACCTGTTCATCAGCTACCGCCGCACCTCCAACGAGGGGCAAGACCCGTGGGTCGACAACTTCTGCGCCAGCGTGCGGGCGCAGCTGCGTGACCTGGTGGGCGACGTGCAGATGTGGCGCGACACCGCCGAGCTGCGTGCCGGCGACGCCTGGCGGCCCGAGATCGCCGATGCGGTCGATTCCACCGGCATCTTCCTGGCGGTGATCTCGCGCACCTACTTCGACAGCGACGAATGCCGCAAGGAGCTCGACCGTTTCCTGGGCCAGCTCAAGCGTGGTGACGGCAGCGCCGGCCGCAAGCTGGTGCCGATCTACAAGCACCCGCCCAAGCCCGACCAGGAGCTGCCGCGTGAGCTGGCCGAGATCGGCCACCATGAGTTCTTCAACCTCAACCCCAAGCCCTGGCGCGAGCTGGACCCCAAGCGCGACTACGACGACTACCACGAGCGCCTGGGCCGCGTGGTGTTCGACCTGATGGCCGCGCTGGAAGAGCTGCAGGGCCTGCAGAAGAAACAGGCGCTGGGCAAGGTGTTCATCGCCAACGTGGGGCCCGAGCTGCTGCAGGAACGTGAACGCCTGCGCACCGACCTGCGCCAGCGCGGCTTTCTGGTGGTGCCCGAAAACGAATACCTCTGGAATGCCGACGACCACCGCGAGCGCATTGCGCGGGATCTGGGTGAAGCCCTGCTGTGCATCCACCTGGTGCAGCGGCAGGCGTCGATCGAGCCGTTGACGCCGGCGCGCGCCCGGCTGCAGCTGGAACTGGCCCATGCCGCGATGCAGCAGCGCGGCCGGCCTGCGCCGCTGGTGTGGATCCAGCCGGCCGCCGAGACCGATGCCAGCACCCGCAGCCTGATCGACTACATCGAGAGCGACCTGGCCAACCAGGGCGTCGACTACCTGCAGGGCAGCCTGGAAGACCTGAAGACCCTGATGCTGGACAAGCTGCCCAAGCCCACGCCCAAGGCTGCACCCAAGCCGCGCGAGGTGGCGCTGCTGGTGGAAGAAGGCGACCTGGCCGACCTGGGGCCGCTGAAGGCCCTGCTGGCCGACAAGCTGGGGCTGGAGCCGCGGCCGCTGAAGTTCAGCCGCGCCACGCCGAAGGACGAAGAGCGCCTGGCCCGCACCCTGGCCGCCTGCCCGCAGGCCGTCATCGTCTGGAACCGCCAGTCGGAAGACTGGGTCTTCGACCTGATGGACCTGGACGCCCTGGCCGACCGGCTGGGGCCTGAGCGGCTGTGCATCGTGGCCGCCGGTGAAGGCAGCGACGAGAAGACCAGCTTCACCACCAAGAAGGCGCGGGTGGTCAATGCGGTGGTCAGCACCGGCGAAGCCGAGCTGCGCCGCTTCTTCGATGGTGCCGCGTGAGCACCGTGCGCACGGCCGACAGCTTTGCACTCATCGCGGCCAATCCGTTTCCGGGCCTGCGCGCCTTCAAGCCCGGCGAGGCCGACCGCTTCTTCGGCCGCCAGCAGCAGATCGACGAACTGGTGGCCCGGCTGGACGAGGTGCCGTTCATCGCGGTCTCAGGCGCGTCGGGCTGCGGCAAGTCGAGTCTGGTGCTGGCCGGCCTGCTCAATGAACTGAAGCGCCGCCACCTCGAAGACTTCGAGACCGACTGGCGGACGGTGGTGATGCGCCCGGGCAACCGCCCCATCGCCAACCTGGCCGGGCCGCTGGCCGAGGCGCTGGAAGCTGCCCCGGCCACCACGCCGGCGGCCGACCGGCCCGCCGGTGATGCCACGACGCAGCGGGCCGACACGCTCTACGGCCAGTTGCGCCTGGGCGGCCTGGGCCTGGCGGAGGCGGTGCGCAATTCGCGCCTGCCGGCCACCGCGCGGGTGCTGGTGGTGGTCGACCAGTTCGAGGAGATCTTCCGCTTCAAGCGCATGGCCGACCCCGACGAGGCGGCAGCCTTCGTCAAGCTGCTGCTGCAGGCCGCAGCCGACCCCACGTCACCGGTCAGCGTGGTCATCACGCTGCGCAGCGACACCCTGGGCGCCTGCGCTGATTTTCGCGACTTGCCCGAAGCCGCCAGCC
>JBBRVT010000626.1:0-2357 GCA_038246615.1 Burkholderiales bacterium | reverse complement strand
GATGTGGCCCCGCTGGTGGAGAACGGCAACGCGGTGCCGATCCGCGTGCAGGTCGACAGCCCGATGACGGCCGCCGACCATGTGGTGGAGATCGTGGTGTTCAACGAGCGCAACCCGCAGCGCGACGTGGTGCGCTTCACCCTGACGCCGGCCAGTGGCGTGGCGCAGGTGCAGGCGCGCATCCGGCTGGCCACCTCGCAGCAACTGGTGGCGCTGGTGCGCATGCGCGACGGCAGCCAGTGGTCGCACCATGTGGATGTGCTGGTCACGCTGGCCGCATGCATCGAACCGTGAACCAGCACGACCATGGCTGACACCCCTTCCCCACGCGTGCGCATGCTGATCCACGGCCTGGACGGCCTGCGCCGAGGCCAGCCGGCCGAACTGCGGGTGACGCTGGCCCACCCGATGGACAACGGCCTGCGCCATGACGGTTTTGGCAACGTGGTGCCGCGCAACATCGTCACCCGCTTCGAATGCAGGCTCGACGGCGCCCTGGTCTTTGCAGCCGACCTGTACAGCGCCATCGCCGCCAACCCCTACCTGGGTTTCTGGCTGCGCGCCGACGGCCCTGGCACGTTGAGCTTCGAGTGGTCGGGCGACTGGGGCTTCAGCCACCGCGAGACGCGGGCCATCGTGCCGGCATGACGCGCTGCCTGCCGGCTGCCCGGGCCCTGGCCCTGGTCCTGGGCCTGGTCTCGGCGCTGACGCTGGCCGCGCTGGCAGCCCTGCCCGCCCGGGCCGACGATGGGCGCCGCTCGGGCCTGCAGTTCATGGGCCCGGCCTTGCAGGCGCTGCAGCGCGACGACGGCCAGAACCCCGCGATGCTGTGGGTGCAGGACGGCGAGCAACTGTGGCGCACGCCTGCCGGCACTGCCGGCAAGCACTGTGCCGACTGCCACGGCGACGCTCCGCGCAGCATGGCCGGTGTGGCCGCCCGTTACCCGGCCTGGGACGCCGCCAGCGGTGGCGCGCTGAACCTGCCTGGCCGCATCAACGCCTGCCGCCAGCGCCACCAGCAGGCCGCTGCGCTGCCCGCCGAGCATGCCGACCTGCTGGCGCTGTCAGCCTATCTGGGCCTGCAGTCGCGCGGGCAGCCGCTGGCGCCGCCGGATGATGTGCGGCTGGCGCCGCTGCGCCAGCAGGGCCAGGCCCTGTGGCAGCAGCGGCTGGGGCAGCTGAACCTAGCCTGCCTGCACTGCCATGAACAGCGCCCCGGCCAGCGCCTGGGCGGTGCGGTCATTCCGCAGGGCCATGCCAACGGCTACCCGATCTACCGCCTGGAATGGCAGGGGCTGGGCAGCCTGCACCGCAGGCTGCGTGGCTGCGTGGTCGGCGTGCGGGCCGAGCCCTGGGGCACCGAGGCACCAGAGTGGCTGGCGCTGGAAGCCTGGCTGGCGCAGCGGGCGGCCGGCATGGCGGTGGAGACGCCTGCGGTGCGGCCGTGATGCAGTCGCCGTGATCAGGCGCGGCGGCGGGCCATGAAGCCCACGGCCAGCAGGCCGGCGAACATCATCGCGTAGGTGCCGGGTTCCGGAACGGCGGCGGTCAGCGACACCGCGTCGAGCGAGCCGCCCAAACCTTCGTTCAGACCGGTGGCGCTGAAGGACAGCTTGTCATTGCCGGTGCCGACGACCTGCAGGCCGACTTCCAGCCAGTTGTGCTGATTGGCGCCCTTGCCGGCCAGCGTGGTCAGCGTGGCGCCGTTCCAGGCCACCGCGATTCCGTTGGATTTCGAGTTGGTCACGCCGATGCGCGGCGAGTAGGCGAAGCTCAGGTCGTACAGCTGGCCGGCCTGGGTGGTCAGCATCTGTTGCATCGTGGTGTTGCCCTGGCCGCTGTAGCCGTCGAGCTCGACGAAGTTGTTGCCGTCGAAGGCAGTGCCGACGACGTTGTTGCGCATTTCGATGCCCGAACCGGCGACCGTCGACCAGCCGTTCACCACGTTGTAGATGTTCCAGGTACCGTTGGCTTGCACGGTGTCCTCGAAGCTGCCGTTGACCACCAGGTCGCCGGAAGCCATGGCCAGAGTGGGAGCCGCCAACAGCGTGCAGAGCGCGGCAGAGATCAGGGTCTTGTTCATGGTGCGTGGGGATCCGTTCGGATGAGCCTTGCGGCCGGGAGGACCGCAATGTCGCGGGCCCGCCGCCGCCCCGCCACCCCTCGACCCAAGGGTTTGTGACCGCCCTCACGGGCCGTCGGCCACGCTGCGTGACTTGCTGCCGGACACGCTGCCACAGCAGCCCGCGCACGCCTCATGAGAAAACGCCGGGCCGCTCCCAAGTTTCCTCATCCCCCCTCGGGGGGCCTGACGCGCAGCGGCAGGTCTGGGGGCTGCTCTCATGAGGAAACGCCGG
>JBBRVT010000625.1:0-2361 GCA_038246615.1 Burkholderiales bacterium | reverse complement strand
GAGGCACCTATCGTCTGTCCACCCCACCCGACGGAGCGACGCCATGCAAGTGATCTTCGAATCCCGCGACCCGCAAGCTGCCCAGCTGCGCCACCTGGCGGTGACACGGCTGCAATTCGTGCTGCGTCGCATCCGGTGGCTGGTGCCGCGGGCCACGCTGCGCCTGTCGGACGTGAACGGGCCGCGCGGCGGTGTCGACAAGCGCTGCCAGGTGGAACTGGACACCGACAGCAACGGCAAGGTGGTGATCACCGCGCTGGCGCGCGACTGGCGTGGCGCCATCGACAGCGCCCTGGCCCGCGCAGCGCATGTGCTGCTGCGGCTGTGGGAACGCGACCGCAACCACGGGCGCGGCACGCCACGCCGCCCGCCGGCCCTGCCGCAGGGCTGAGAGCCTGAGCACATCCCACACAACCCCGATCAAGGACCACCTCCATGCGCCACTACCCCCGAAACAGCCCGCAGGCCTGCGGCCGCATCCTGGCACTGGCGCTGCTGTCCGACGGCCACCTGTGCAAACGCGAGCTGGACATGCTGGACCAGCTGGACGCCCACACCGCGTTGGGCCTGGGCCGCACCGAACTGCACACCGTGGTGCACAGCTTCTGCGAGGACCTGCTGTCTTCCATGCACCTGAGCTGGGGTGATGCCTGCCAGGTGGATCAGGCCACGCTGGCCACCCTGATGGCCGACATCGACGACCCGGCGCTGCGCCACACCCTGCTGCGGCTGTGCCTGGCGATCGTCGACGCCGACGACCACCTGGCCGACGGTGAATCGGTGATGTTGATCGCCGCCGTCGACCACTGGGGCCTGCAGCGCGATCTGCTGCGGGCGCGCCCTGGCAGTTCCACGCTCAGCGCCTGAGCTGCCGCACGCCCAGCCCCGGCCCCCTGCCCCACCCACCGACCATATGAAGGACACGCCCTGGAAGCCCTTCTAGCCCGGATCGATGTGGCCCTGGCCTCGGGTGCCCGGGTGTGGTGAATCACGGGCGCACAGACCGGCACAGCGTCTGTCACCGGCCTCATGGAGCCGGCCATTGCGCCGGCCATTGCGCCGGCCATTGCGCCGAGCGTGACATCCGGCCTGATCAGCAGCGGTGTGCCGTTATTGCCGTGGACGACCCGTCACCAGCCAGGTGGCACACTCGGCTACCCATGAACGACACCCTGCACCAGCGGCTGCGCGCCGCAGCCGACGCGCTCACCGGCGAACCGGTCGCCCTGTCACACCTGGCTGCGGTGCATGGCGGCGCGGCACGCGGCACGCTGCTGGTGCTGCTGTCGGCGCCCTGCGTGCTGCCGCTGCCCGGCGTGGGCAGTGTGCTGGGCATCGGCCTGCTGCTGCTGGCGCTGGCAATGTGGCGCGGCCAGGGCACCCATGAGTTGCCAAGCCGGGTGGCCGACTGGCAGCTGTCGGCGCACTGGGCGCAGCGGGTGCTGGGCCTGCTGGCACGGTTCTACGACCTGGCCAGCCGCTGGTCACGCGAGCGCTTGCCGCACCTGGTGGACGGCCCGCAGCTCTGGCTGGCGCCGAAGGTGGCCCTGATGGGTGCGCTGATCTTCCTGCCCATCCCTTTCGGCAATGTGATGCCGGCGCTGGCGCTGAGCCTGCTGGGCCTGGGCCTGGCGTTTCGCGACGGCCTGGCGGTGCTGCTGGCGCTGCTGGCCGGCGGCGTGGCCGTGGCCTACACCGCTGGCCTGGGCGTGCTGGCCTGGCAATGGGGTCTCGGCCCGTTGCTGCAATGGCTGCAGCGCTGACCGGGCAAGCAAGGGACACACGGAGCGATGTGGCATGCCCTGGTCTGGGCATCGACAGCGGTGTGTGCAGCCGGCTGGACCCTGCTGTGCTGGCTGTTGCACCAGCTGGTCAACGGCCCCGACTGGCAGGCGCTGGGCGACGGTGCCTGGCTGGAGTGGCTGGCGCGCTGGCGCCTGCCTGCCTGGCTCGGCGACTGGCTGCCGCTCGGCGCGGTCGGCGACCTGCAGGCCTGGCTGGTGGCGCTGGGTCCCTGGCTGGAATCGGCCCTGACCTACGTACCGGGCCTGCTGGGCTGGCTGACACCGCTGCTGTGGCTGGGCTGGGGCCTGGGCCTGCTGGTGCTGGTGATGCTGGGCCTGGCCGGCAGCGTGCTGGTGGTGGCACTGCGCCGCGCGCCAGTGGCGGCCGGCGCCAGCGTCGCACGCTGATCGCTCAGGCTCATGAGGAAACGCCGGGCCGCTCCCAAGTTTCCTCATCCCCCTCGGGGGCCTGACGCGCAGCGGCAGGTCTGGGGGCGCTCTCATGAGGAAACGCCGGGCCGCTCCCAAGTTTCCTCATCCCCCTCGGGGGGCCTGACGCGCAGCGGCAGGTCTGGGG
>JBBRVT010000624.1:0-2367 GCA_038246615.1 Burkholderiales bacterium | reverse complement strand
CAAGCCGGGCGTCACCGGCTGGGCCCAGGTGCGCTACCAGTACGGCAGCACCGTCGAGGATTCACAGGAAAAGCTGCAGTACGACCTGTACTACGTCAAGAACCACAGCCTGTTCCTCGACTGCGTCATCCTGATCGAAACAGTGGGCGTGGTGCTCACCGGCAAGGGCGCCCGCTGACGCCGCCCTGGCGCCCACCGGTCCCGGCCCGCCCACCGGCTGGTGGCCGCCGGGTGGCGCCGCCCCGCAAGCCGCACCGATGTTCAGCGCCGACGACCTGCTGACCCTGCCCAACGCCGGCCTGCAAGCGGCCGGCTTCGCCCTGGTGGCGCTGCTGCATGCGCTGTACGCGGTGCACCTGCTGCGCGGCGGCCTGTTGAAGCGCCCGCCCGACCGCGCCGCCCAGTGGTTTGGCGCTGCTGTGTTGGCCACCGTCGCCTGGGGCGTCGCCGGGCTGGCCGACCAGGTCTCCACCAAGTTGTTCACCTGGCACCTGGCGCTGGCTTTCGACCAGCTGCGCTATGCGGCCTGGGCCGGCTTCATGCTGCTGCTGCTGCGCCCCATGTCCAGCCAGCTGCCACCCTGGCGGGCCCGGCTGTGGCAGGCATTGCCTGGCCTGCTGCTGCTGGCCGGCCTGGCCTGCAACGCCGCGCTGGGGCTGGACCTGGCGCCGCAGGCGTTGCTGGCGCGTGCGCTGGTGGTCAGCCAGCTGGCCTGGGCGGTGCTGGGCCTGCTGCTGGTGGAGCAGGTGTTCCGCAACCAGGCCGAGCAGAACCGCTGGGGCGCCAAACCGCTGTGCCTGGGGCTGGGCGTCCTGTTCCTGTTCGACGTCTACCTGTTCAGCCAGGCGCTGATGTTCGGCGCCTTCGACAGCGACGCGCTGGCCGCCCGCAGCCTGGTGCATGCGGTGGCGGTGCCGCTGCTGCTGATGGCCAGCAGCCGCAGCCAGCGCTGGCTGGCCAAGGTGCAGGTGTCGAAGACGGCGGCGTTCTATTCGGCATCGCTGCTGTTGATCGGCCTGTACCTGCTGTTCATCGCTGCCGTGGGTTACTACGTGCGCTTCTTCGGCGGCACCTGGGGAGGCGCGCTGCAGGTGGCGCTGCTGTTTGCAGCGCTGGTGTTGCTGCTGGTGCTGGTGTTCTCGGGGGCGATGCGGGCCCGGCTGCGGGTGTTCCTGGGCAAGAACTTCTTCAGCTACCGCTTCGACTACCGGCTGGAATGGCTGCGCTTCACCGCCATGCTGTCGACCAAGAGCGCACCGCAGGAGGTGGGCGGCCTGGTGGTGCGCGGGCTGGCCGACATGGTGGAATGCACCGCCGGTGGCCTGTGGTTCAAGGCCCTGGGCGACGACCAGTTCGTGCAATCGGCCGCCTGGAACCTGCCCGACATGCCGGTGCGCGAGCCCACCGACTCGCCGTTCTCGCGCTTGATGGCTGAACGCGAATGGATCGTCGACCTGGGCGCCGCCCGCGCCGGCCACACTGCGGCCGACACTGCGGCCGACGATGCGGCCGACGGTGCCGCCGTGGTGCCCGCCTGGCTGGCCGACCTGCCCAGCGCCTGGCTGGTGGTGCCGCTGCTGGTGGGCGACGAGATGCTGGGTTTCGTCGTGCTGGCCAAGCCCCGCACCGAGGTGGCGCTGGACTGGGAAGTGCGCGACCTGCTGAAGACCGCCGCACGCCAGGCGGCCGGCTTCCTGGCCCAGATGCATGCCACCGAGGCCCTGCTGGAGGCGCGCAAGTTCGACGCCTTCAACAAGATGAGCGCCTTCGTGGTGCACGACCTGAAGAACATCATCACCCAGCTGTCGCTGATGATGAAGAACGCCGAGCGGCACCGCGACAACCCCGAGTTTCAGCAGGACATGCTGCTGACGGTGGAGAGCTCGCTCGACAAGATGCGCCAGATGATGCTGCAGCTGCGCCAGGGCGAACGGCCAGCCGGCGTTGCGGCTGGTGTCGAGCTGGCCCCCATCCTCCAGCGCATTGAAGGCGCGGCCCGCCAGCGGGGCCGGCAGTTGGATGTGCAGGTGGACGACAAGGTGGCGACGCGGGGCCACGCGCAGCGCCTGGAGCGCGTGATCGGCCATGTTGTGCAGAATGCCCTGGACGCCACGCCCAACTCGGGTAGGGTGTGGGTGCGGCTTGCCCAGGCGGCAGGCCGTGCCATGGTGGAGGTCGGCGACACCGGCGCCGGCATGAGCCCCGACTTCATCCAGCACCGGCTGTTTCGGCCCTTCAACTCCACCAAGACCAGCGGCATGGGCATCGGTTCATACGAGAGCTTTCAGTACATCAAGGAACTGGGCGGCAGCATCGACGTGCAAAGTGAACCGGGTCAGGGCACCGTCATCACCCTGCTGATGCCAT
>JBBRVT010000623.1:0-2373 GCA_038246615.1 Burkholderiales bacterium | reverse complement strand
TAGTAGTGGCTGGCGTGTTGCGGCGCCGGGCCCTTTTGCGAATGGCCAGCCTCGCCCTGCAGCAGCAACGGCTGGCTGGGCAGCAGGCTCAGCGCCAGGCTGAAGCCGGCCTCGGGCGCTGCCAGCTGCGCCTGGTAGCGGCCGTCGGCCGGCTCGCGCTGCAGCGTCCAGCGGCCCAGCCGCAGCGCGGTGTCGTCGCGCCGGGCATGGGCGTCGGGCAGCGATTCGTCGCCCGACCAGCGGCTGATGCGCTGGGCATGGTGGTGGCGCCCGGCTGCGATGTCGCTGATGGCGGCATGGGCAAACAGCAGCTGGCGCGGCGCAAAGCGGCCGGGCAGCTTGTCCGCCAGCCCGGTGCGGCTGCGGAAGAAGGTGAGCTGGAAGCCGAACAACGCGCCGGAGGGCGCGCCGGCGGCCTGCAGCCAGCCGGTGGCATACCACCATTCGATGCGGGCGCCGGGATGCGCGCCATGGTCGCGTGGAAACCGCAGCCGGCGAGTGGGCTCGATGCGGTCTTCGTCGGTCGACGGCGCTTCAGCAGTCAGCGCCGGCCCGGCGCAAGCCGCCAGCGCGCCCGCCAGCCAGTGGCGTCGACCGGGACTCACCAGTCCTCCTTGACCGCCATCACCGCTGAGCGGCCGGCGGCGCGGCGTGCGCTCCACAGCGCGGTGGCCACGCCGGCGGCCAGCACCGCGCCGGCCAGCGCGGCCAGCCGCGCCAGCGGCAGCTGCAGCGGCATGGTCCAGTGAAAGCTCTGCGGGTTGACCACGTGCACCAGCACCACCGCCATCGCCAGCCCCAGCGCCAGGCCGATCAGCGTGCCGGCCAGCAGCCAGGCCGCGGCCTCGGCGCCGACCAGCCGGATCACCTGCGCCCGGGTCAGGCCGAGGTGGGCCAGCAGGCCGAACTCCTTGCGCCGCGCCAGCACCTGGGCCGACAGGCTGGCCGCCACGCCGACCAGACCGACCGCAATGGCCACCGCCTGCAGGTAGACGGTGACGGCAAAGCTGCGGTCGAAGATCTTCAGCGACAACTGGCGCAGCGCGGCGGTGCTGGCCATCTCCAGCGGCCGGTCGACACCAGCCAGGTCTTGCAGCCCGGCCTGCACCGCGGCCGGCGAAGCGCCCGGCTGCAGCCAGACCGCCAGGTCATTGACCCGGTGGTCGCCGGTCAGCCGCTGGTAGTCGGCGGCTTCCATCACCACCGCACCAAACTGCCGGGCGTAGTCGCGCCAGATGCCGCGCACCCGCACCAGCACGCCGTCGTCTCCTGCCCTGGGCAAGGGCAGGCGGATCTGCTGGCCGCTGCGCCAGCCGTAGATCGCCGCAGCGGGCTCGCTGACAAACACGCCCAGTTCACCAGCGCGTGCCGGCAAGGCCTCGCCCAGCAAGGGCAGCGCAGCGGCCGGGTCGGCGCCCAGCGGGCGCGCCAGCAGCACCACGGCGGGCCATTGCGGCTGCAGCGCCAGCGGCACCTGGCGGCTGGCGCTGACGCGGGCCACGCCCGGCAGTGCTGCGGCCCGCTCGGCAAAACCGGGTGACAGAAAAGCCTGGTCAGCGGCGGCACTGCTACCGGTGCTGCGGGCGTAAATATCGGCCGGCAGCGCGCTGTCCAGCCAGTCGGCCACCGCCTCGCGGAAACTCGCCACCATCACCGTGATGGCCACGCTCAGCGCCAGGCTGGCGACCACGCCGGCCACGGTGGCGCTGGCGGTTTGCCGCGCAAATCGGGCCCGCCGCAAGGCCAGCAGCAGCACCGGTGAGCTGGTGCGTGCCTGGCCGGCCAGCAGCGCCTGCACCAGCGCCGGCACCAGCACCACGCCACCGGCCAGCAGCGCCGCCACTGAAGCGTAGGCCGCCAAGGGCAGGCCGCCGATGGGCGGCAGCAGGGCCAGCCCAGCGCCAGCGGCCAGCAGCGCCAGGCCCGGCCACACCGGGGCGGCACCACTGCCCTGGCCGCCCAGGCCCTTGAGCGCCTGCGCCGGCGCCAGCGCCTCGGCCTGGCGCGCCGGAAACCAGGCGCCGGCCACCGCCGCCAGCGTACCCAGCACAAAGCAGGCGGCCAGCGCCAGCGGCGGCCAGGCCAGCGTGGGCGCACTGCCGGCAAAGTAGCCGCCGCCCAGATCGCCTCCCAGCAGGCGCAGCGCCAGCGCGGCGAGTGCGGCACCGGCGGCCAGGCCCAGCGCGCTGCCGGCCAGCCCGACCACCAGGCTCTCGCCCAGCACCAGCCGGCGGCGATCAGCAGCGGCCAGCCCCAGCACGCCCAGCAGCGCCAGTGCCGGCGTGCGCTGCGCTACCGACAACGAGACCACCGAATAGACCAGGAAACCGCCGACCAGCAGCGCCACCAGCGCCAGCACGCCCAGGTTCACCC
>JBBRVT010000622.1:0-2379 GCA_038246615.1 Burkholderiales bacterium | reverse complement strand
GGCACAAACGGTCCTGAGGACCGTTTGTGCCTGGCGAATGCCAGGGCCTCCGTGCCCTGGCAGCCGGTGATCGAGAAGATCCTCACGCACCTGGGTCTGCAGGCCGACTGTGGACTTACAACCGCGCCTGCGCGCGGGCATGCGCCTCAGGAGGGGCCCGCGCTTGCAAGCGCGAGCGCGGCCCGGAGGGCCGGGCACCGCCACGCGCGCCCGCCTGTCGGTCGCAACTGCAAGCGGCCTGAGCGCCTCCAGCCAACATGTTTCAGCCGGCCCTGTGTCCAGGGCCGCAGGCATAGGCTGCGCTACAACTTCTCAGAGCCGAGGTTTGGCGCCCGATCGCCCGGGAAAACCCGGGGAAACCGGAGACGGTAGCCACGGATGACTCCCATTTGGGCGGCGATCAACCCTCAACAGGCCGCTGCCGAACCCAGGTACCGTATCAGCGGGGTCAAGGCGCATTGCCGGGGGCCTTTGGGAGCAAAAAGTGCGTTTGAATCTCCTATCCTCGATCTTCGCTTTGACCGGTGCCTCGATGCCGGCGGAAGTGATTTTGACCGACCACGAACTGCCTGCCGTGGGCGTCAGGAACGGGCCGATTGCCGCCTCTGAAGACTGGTGGCCCGACGGGCGGTAGCCAATGCACTGCCGCCATTGAAGCCGCAAGCCCAACGGCGGCCAAGCATCCAGCCCCCTCACCCCACCCGCCGCCTCAGCACCATCCCCACCGCCCCGAACGCCACCAGCAGGCCGACGACCACCGCCACGATGCCCAGCACCTGCAGGCCGGTGGGCACCTCGCCCAGCACGGGGATCGCCAGCAGCGCCGCCGCGCCCGGCACCAGCGCGCCGAAGAATGCGGCACGGCCCGAGCCCAGCAGCGCTGCCGCCCGGCTGAAGGCCAGCACCGCCACCAGGCCCGCACCCAGCCCCTGGAAAACGATCTGCAGCGCCAGCATGCCCGGCCCGGCGGCGGCCAGCCGCTGCCAGTCGGCCAGCAGCACGAAGCCTGGCGCAAACATCAGAAACGACAGCACCACCACCACGCCGGTCACCCGCAGCGGATCGACCTGCCAGCGCCGCGACAGCGCACCGAAGCAGCCCCAGCAGACACCGGCGGCGGCAAACAGCGCGTCACCCAGCAAGGTCATGCGGCCCTCGCCGTGCAGCAGGCTGTCGCCACCCATGCAGGCCAGCCCCAGCAGCACGCAGCCTGCGCCGATGGCGCTCTCGCGGGTCCAGCGCTGGTGGGCGATCAGCGCGGCCAGCGTCAGGCCGGTCAGCATCTGGAAGGCCGGCGCCACCACCGCGCCATGGGCCAGCGGCGCCAGCGTGAAGCCGGTCATGAACAGCAGGCTGAAGCCAGGGCCGGCCAGCAGGCTCAGCACCAGGCCGCGGCGCCAGCCGATACCGGCCAGATCACGCCAGCCCGACTGCTGGCACCAGCGCCAGACGAAGGGCAGCATGATCAGCGCGCCGGGTGCAAAGCGCAGCAGCGTCAGGTCGCCCGGGCTCAGCCCGGCCTTCACCGCCAGCCGCGCCAGCACCGAGTAGCTGGCCCAGATGACCGCCGCCAGCAGACCCCACAGCAGGCCGGCCATCAGGGCTGGCGCCGGGCCCGCTGCGGGCAGGCCGGGGGCGGGGTCGGCAGCGGTACGGGTCATGCTGGCAGGGTAGCAGCCGACCGCTGCCCTATGCTCGTCAGGCCTGCACCGGCTGTCTGCCGAATCGCCGGATCCGCCGGATCCGCCGGATCCGCCGGATCACCCGATCGCCCGATCGCCAGCCAGCCAGCCTGCCCGATGGTCCGCCCGTTGGCCCACACGCCCATGCCCACCACCCCGACCCCACCGCTGCTGCTGGCCGAGGGCCTGACCAAGCGCTTCGGCACCAACGAGGTGCTCGAGGGCGTCGGCGTCTGCGCCCGCCAGGGCGACGTGATCGCGATGATCGGCAGCAGCGGCTCGGGCAAGAGCACCTTCCTGCGCTGCCTGAACCTGCTGGAGGCACCCGACGCCGGCAGCATCAGCGTGGACGGCGAGGCGCTGGCGCTGGTGCCCGGCCGCGACGGCGCGCTGAAGGCCCGCGCCGCCGCCCAGTTGCAGCGCCTGCGCACCCGGGTGTCCATGGTGTTCCAGCACTTCAGCCCGTGGGCCCACATGACGGCGCTGCAGACCGTGATGGAAGCGCCGGTGCAGGTGCTGGGCCTGCCGAAGGCCGAGGCGCTGGCACGCGCCGAGCATTACCTGCAGCGGGTGGGCGCGGCCCACCGCAAAGATGCCTGCCCGGCGCACCTGTCGGGCGGCGAGCAGCAGCGCGTGGCCATCGCCCGCGCGCTGGCGATGGAACCCCGGGTGATGCTGTTCGACGAGCCCACCTCGG
>JBBRVT010000621.1:0-2387 GCA_038246615.1 Burkholderiales bacterium | reverse complement strand
GCTACAGCCACCACGATGCCCACTGGCGTGGCGCGCTGTTCGACACCTACCTCGACAGCACCTTCGGTGATTGCCATGTGTGGAGCGACGCCCAGCTGCGCGCCGGTGAAGCCTGGGCCGACGAGATCGCCCGCCGGCTGCAGGGCTGCAGCGTGGCGGTGTGCCTGGTGAGCGCCCCCAGACCTGCCGCTGCACGTCAGGCCCCCCGAGGGGGATGAGGAAACTTGGGAGCGGCCCTGCGTTTCCTCATGAGCGGGCGCTTCCTGCAGAGCAGCTTCATCGCCGAGCGCGGGTTGCCGGCCATCCTGCTGCGAGCGCAGCAGGGCACGCTGCGCCTGGTCTGGCTGCCCATCGGCATCAGCCGCAACGTGCTGGAGTCGCGCTTCGACCAGCCCGACGCCTGGGTGCGCCAGCACCGCATGCCGAAAGAGGCGGTGCTGCTGCTGTTCGCCTTTGCGCAGCAGAACGACGGCCATGCCGAGCCCGACGTGCTGAGCCGCAGCGCCGGCAGCCATGCGGCCATGCCGGCGTCGTTGTACGACCCCTTCCTGGACGCGCTGGTGCGTTGATCAGGCGGCCATCAGCAGCCCGCGCTGTTCGATGAAGGCCACCACCTCGGCCAGCCCGGCGCGGGTCTTCAGGTTGCTCATCACATAGGGCCGGCGGCCGGCGTGGTCGGGCCGCATGCGTTTGGTGTCGGCCTCCATCACCGACAGGTCGGCGCCCACGTAAGGCGCCAGGTCGGTCTTGTTGATCACGAACAGGTCGCTCTTGGTGATGCCCGGGCCGCCCTTGCGCGGGATTTTCTCGCCGGCGGCCACGTCGATCACGTAGATCGTCAGGTCGCTCAGTTCGGGGCTGAAGGTGGCGGCCAGGTTGTCGCCGCCGCTTTCGATGAACACGATGTCGGCATCGGGAAACTTGCCCAGCATGCGGTCCACCGCCTCCAGGTTGATCGACGCGTCTTCGCGAATGGCGGTGTGCGGGCAGCCGCCGGTCTCCACGCCCATGATGCGCTCGGGCTCCAGCGCGCCGGCCACGGTGAGCAGGCGCTGGTCTTCCTTGGTGTAGATGTCGTTGGTGACGACCACCAGGTCCCAGCGCGCGCGCATGGCCTTGCACAGCAGCTCCACCAGCGTGGTCTTGCCCGACCCGACCGGCCCGCCCACGCCAACGCGCAGCGGTGGCAATGTCTTGGTGCGGCCGGGGATGCTGTGCAGGTTGGGCATGGTGGGCTCGGGTAGAGAGGGAAGACGGATCAGCTGCGGAACAGGCGCGAATACTGCGCCTCGTGCCGCGCCGACAGGATGGCCAGCATCGGCGCCAGGTTCTGGCGCGCGCCGTCGCCCTGCACCGCAGTGGCCAGGGCAGCATCGACCACCGCAGGCAAGGCCTGGGCCAGGGCGCCCAGCAGGCGCTGGCCGGCGCTCTGGCCCAGCGGCACCGATTTGACGGCCGCGCCGACCTGGTTCTCGGCCCAGCTGAAGCCGAAGGCCAGCAGGCACTCGCGCCTGGGCGCGCCGGTGGCGCAAGCGGCCAGCGCAAAGGCCAGCGGCCAGGTGGGCGAGGGCTGCAGCGTGGCCAGCAGCGGCAGCCGGGCGTCGCCCGGGTGGCGCTGGCGCAGCCAGTCGGCCAGCGACCGGCCCATCTGCTCGGTCTGCTGGCGCATCTCGAAGGTTTCGCGGGTCTGCAGCGCCCAGTCGTTCAGTGCGACCAGGCGCGCGCCGTCGGCACGCTGCCAGGCGGCGATGGCGCTGGCAACCAGCGGCAGATCGGCGCGTTGCAGGCTCAGATGCAGCTGGTCCAGCAGCCAGCGCGCGGCTGTGGCTTCGTCGGTGACCAGGCCATGATCGACCGCAGCCTCCAGAGCTTCGGAATAGCTGAAGCCACCCACCGGCAGCGCCGGCGACGCCAGCCACATCAGCTGCAGCAGGGCCGGGGCAGTCAGTCCGGCCGACGGCGGGCGCAGGCGCGGCATGGCGGCGGGTCAGTGCTGGTGGCCGTCGCCGTGGCCGTGCTTTTTGGCAGCACCATGGTCGTGGCCATGGTCGTGGCCACAACCCGGGCCGTGCACATGCGGCGCGGCAGCGGCCACCACCGGCACGCCCAGCGGCTTGCGCACGGCGGCCGGTGCCGTGTGCGTATGCCCATGGTCGCCGCCGTGGTCCTGCGCGTGGTCATGCCCATGGTGGCCATGCCCGCCACTGCCGTAGGCGCCACCTTCGGGCTCGAACGGTGCCAGTGCCTCGGTCACGATCAGGTGTTGCTGGCGCAGCATGTCGGCCAGCACATGGTCGGGCTCCAGCGCCAGACGGTCGGGCTGCAGTTCCAGCGCCACATGGCGGTTGCCCAGGTGGTAGGCGGCGCGCAGCAGGTCGAAGGGGCTG
>JBBRVT010000620.1:0-2397 GCA_038246615.1 Burkholderiales bacterium | reverse complement strand
TGGCCTCGCGTTGCTCGTCGTAGCCGGCAGCACGTCCGCGTGCCATCGGGCCTACCGGTCGTCGAAAGACAAGACAACGCGCTCGGTCAGCGGGTGCGGCTGGCAGCACAGCACAAGACCGGCGGCCACATCGGGCTCGATGTGCACGCGGTCCTCGCCCACGCCGGCCGCCAGCAGCGCGGCCTCGGCCTCGTCGTTCATCTGGAACGGGCCGATGAAGTCACCGGCATCGATGCGTTCATCAAAGCGCTGCTGCAGCGCTAACTCGTCGGCCGAGCGCAGCGTCTTGCTGGAGTCAGCATCCTTGCCGAGGCTGTCTTTGGCTAGGAGCCTGTCGGACTTGGGGCGTCGATAGCGAGAATCGGCCCCAGCGAGGACAGTTCTTGCCGGATTTGCCGCCCCATAGCCCAGCTATGGGGCAAAAAGACGGTGAGAAATGGACCGCTGCGGTCGATTCGCAGCCGACGCTCCCCAAGCCCGACAGGCTCCTAGGAGCCCATGTCGCCAGCGCGGCCGCCGGCAGCGCGGATGCTGCACGCCGCCAAATCGGCACAGGTGTTGATGTCGTTTTGCGTGTAGCCCACCACTGTGGGCTTGCCAGTGGTGCCCGAGGATGCGTGGATGCGCACTACCTGCTGGCGCGGCACGGCAAACATGCCAAACGGGTAGTTGGCGCGCAAGTCCTGCTTGGTGGTGAAGGGGAACTTCGCCAGGTCGGCCAGCGCTTTCAGGTCGTCCGGGTGCACGCCCGCCGCATCAAAGGCCTGGCGGTAATGCAGCACTTGCTTGTAGGCATGCTGCAATATGCTGCGCAGGCGCTGCAACTGCAACGCGCTGATCTCGTCGCGGCTGGCGGTCTCGATGGCTTCCAGATCGCCGGGGACGGGATGGCGAGGCGGCATGGGCAAGTGCTCCTGGGCTGGCGCCCGGTGTTTGCGGAGGGCTTCAACCTTCATTCAGTCGGGCGCGATCACCGGCTTGCCGCGTGCGGTATGGCTACGGCCGCGGAAGATAGCGATGCGCTCGCCCCGCTGGTTGCGCACCTCGGCGTCATAGACGCCGGTGCGGCCGGCCTTGGACAGCTCGGTGCAGCTGGCGGTTAGCACATCGCCCAGCCGCGCCGGGGCCAGCAGATCAACGCTGAAGCCCGAGGCCACCGTCAGTTCGTTGTAGCTGTTGCAGGCAAAGGCAAAACTCGAGTCAGCCAGCGTGGTGATCAAGCCGCCATGGCAGATGGCATGGCCGTTGAGCATGTCAGCGCGCACCACCATCTGCAGCACCGCGCGGCCGGGGCCAACCTCGTTGACCTGCATGCCCAGCATGCGGGTCGCCTGGTCATCGGCCAGCATGGCATCGCGCACGCGCTCGGCCAGGCGTTGGGCGTCGCTGTCGCTGTCGCTGTCGCTGTCGCTGATGCTGGTGCTGGTGCTGGTGCTGGTGCTGGGCATGGCAGAGGGTGTCATTGGCTTGGGCAGAAAGAGCGAATCATCGGGACTTTCGCTTGATCAGAAACAAGACCGACCAACCGGTCGATCAATGATAGACCTCAAGTCGCTGGCAACTCCAATCAGGAATGCTCGGACAAGCCCGAGCTTGCGCCGCCAGCCGGACAATGCAGGGGCCATCTGCAGTTGGCTGTCGCCCCCGGCGCTGGCACGGGCCATGGTTTCGCACCAAGGTTCGTCCCGATCTCTGCGCCAACCCCAGGAGCCCGCCCGATGACGGCACTCAGCTTTCAGCAATTCGAGACCGACTGCCGCGCCCAAGGCTTCGACGAAGTGATCGAGCGGCAATGGGCCGCCAACACCCAGGTGGCCAGCCACAGCCACCCCTTCGACGTCAGCGCACTGATGATGAAGGGTGAGCTGTGGCTGACGGTGAACGACCAGACCCGTCACCTGCAAGCCGGCGACACGTTTCAATTGCCACGCGATGTGCCGCACCAGGAACGTTATGGCGCCGATGGCGCGCTGTTCTGGGTGGCGCGGCGGCACGCTGCGGCGGCCACGCCGCGCTGATCGGGCAGCGCACTTGCTGCGTGCGACGCGCGCCTGCGCCAGGGCGGCGACAATTACCGATTGATCCTGCCCTGCCGCTCTGCGGCACCTGCCATGTCCGACCTGCCCGAGTTGCCCGACCTCCCACCGACCCCCAGCACCGAGCCCCCCCGGCACGAGCCGACTGCCTCGGCCGCCCTGCCGCACGATGCGCCCGCGCAGGCGCCGGTGGAAGTGCCGGTGGAAGTGCCGGTGGAATCGCCTGCAGAAGTGCCGGTGGAAGCGCCGATGGAGGCGCCGATGGAGGCGCCGGTTGAGGTGCCGGTTGAGGTGCCGCCGGAAGTGCCAGTGGAAGCACCGGTTGAGGTGCCCGCTGCATCGCAGGCGGCGACTGCAGCCG
>JBBRVT010000619.1:0-2407 GCA_038246615.1 Burkholderiales bacterium | reverse complement strand
GCTGCTGGCCAGCCGGGTGGTGACGCAACAGCCTGGAGACCTGCCATGACCTACGCCGACGGCCGCCTGATCCACGACGCCGACAGCCACCTGATGGAGCTGGACGACTGCCTGGACGCTTACTTCGACCCCGCCCTGCTGGCGCGCTTCCATGCCAGCGCGGGCTACCGTGCGCAACTGGCGCGCGGGCTGCGGCCCGGGCGCTCGGCCCAGGCGCATGCCGACCCCGCCTTCCGCGCGGCGGTGGCGCCCAACATCCTGCTGCGCAAGAACCACGAGGCCCACGGCGCCTTCCTGCGCGCTGACCGCCCCGAGGCACTGGACCTGCTGGGCTTTGCCAGCCAGCTGGTGTTCACCACCTTCTGCCTCGGCAACTTCGGCCTGGACCAGCGCGACGACATGGCCCTGTGCTACGCGGCGGCCGACGCCCACAACCGCATGCTGGCCGATTTCTGCAGTGTGGATGCACGCCTGCTGGCCACCGCCTATGTGCCGCTGGAAGACTTCGGCCGCGCGGCCGCCACCACCACGCTGGCGATCCGCCTGGGCGCCAAGGCGCTGATGGTGCCCAGCGCCTGCCCGCAGCGGCACGGCCCCAGCCACGTGGGCCTGCACCCGGTGTGGGCGCAGGCACAAGAGGCAGGCATCCCGGTGCTGTTTCATGTCGGCGGTGAGGAGAAGCTGAACCCGGTCTACAAGCTGAACGGCGGCCCGCCGGTGCCCGACTTCCACGGCGGCGACGACAACTTCACCTCGGTCAGCTACATGCCCATCCCCGGCGCGGTGATGCAGACCCTGGCCACGCTGATCTTCGACGGTGTGTTCGACCGCTTCCCGCAGCTGAAGTGGGGCGCCATCGAGCTGGGCGCCGCCTGGGTGCCGGGCTGGATGCGGGCGATGGATTCGGCCGCGCATGCCTTCCGCCGCAACGAGACCCGGCTGCAGCAGTTGAGCGCCCTGCCCAGCGAGATCGTGCAGCGCCAGCTGCGCGTGACGCCCTACCCGCATGAAGACGCCGGCTGGATCATCGCCAACAGCGGCCCCGAGGTGGCGCTGTTCTCGTCGGACTACCCGCATGTGGAGGGCGGGCGCGCGCCGCTCAAGCGCTTCGACGAATCCCTGGCCCGCACGCCCGAAGCCGAGCGCCAGCGCTTCTTCGTCGACAACTTCATCGACCTGATGGGCAACGGCCTGGCCGACCACCTGCGCCGCCCGCAACACCTGCAGGCCGCCTGAGCACCACCAACAACACCACACCACCGCACGGAGACTCACCGCATGGCCCAACCCACCTTCGAGACCCTGCTGTACGACGTGCAGGACGGCATCGCCACCATCACCCTGCACCGGCCGGAGAAGCTCAACGCCTTCACCACCCAGATGCGCGACGACCTGGTGGCGGCCTTCGACGTCACCGACGCCGACGACGCGGTGCGTGTGGTCATCATCACCGGCAGCGGCCGGGCCTTCTGCGCCGGGGCCGACCTGTCGTCGGGCGGCAAGACCTTCGACTACGCATCGCGCGGCGAATCGGCACGCGACACCTACAAGGTGGGCGATGTCTACCGCGACGGCGGCGGCATCGCCACGCTGCGCATCTTCAAGAGCCTGAAACCGGTGATCGGCGCGATCAACGGCGCGGCAGTGGGCATCGGCATGACGATGCAGTTGCCGATGGACATCCGCATGGCCAGCACCGACGCCCGCTTCGGCTTCGTCTTCGCCCGCCGCGGCATCACGCCAGAGGCAGCGTCCACCTGGTTCCTGGGCCGGCTGGTGGGCATGCAGACGGCGCTGGAATGGTGCTTCACCGGCCGCGTGTTCAACGCCCAGGAAGCCAAGGACCGCGGCCTGGTGCGCAGCCTGCACGCGCCCGACGAGTTGCTGCCGGCGGCCCGCGCCCTGGCGCGCGAGATCGCCGACAACACCGCGCCGGTGTCGATCGCGCTGACGCGCCAGATGCTGTGGCACATGGCCGGGCAAGACCACCCGATGAAGGCCCACCAGGTGGACAGCCGGGCGATCCAGGCGCGCGGCCAGTCGGCCGACGCGCGTGAAGGCGTCAGCAGCTTCCTGGAGAAGCGCACGCCGGTCTATCCCAACAAGGTCAGCACCGACATGCCCGACTTCTTCCCCTGGTGGGACGAGCCTGAATTCAAGTGATGGCCATGGAACACACCAGTGACGATCTGGATGTGCTGATCGTCGGTGCCGGCATCAGCGGCATCGGCGCGGCGGTGCACTTGCAGCAGCAGTGCCCCGGCAAGCGCTACGCCGTCCTCGAGTCGCAGGCCGGCTTCGGTGGCACCTGGCGCACCCACCGCTACCCCGGCATCCGCAGCGACAGTGACCTGTTCACCTTCGGCTACCGCTTCAAGCCCTGGATGGGCAAGCCCATCGCCACCGC
>JBBRVT010000618.1:0-2424 GCA_038246615.1 Burkholderiales bacterium | reverse complement strand
TGCCATGACGCTGGCCGCCGAGCCCGACTACCTGGTGGCCGACGAGCCCACCACCGCGCTGGATGTCACCATCCAGAAGCAGATCCTCGACCTGCTGCGCGACCTGCAGCGCGAGCAGGGCATGGGCCTGCTGCTGATCACCCACGACCTGGCGGTGGTGGCCGGCATGGCCGACCATGTGGCGCTGATGTACGCCGGGCAGATCATCGAGCTGGCGCCGGCGGCGCAGTTCTTCGCCAGCCCGCAGCACCCCTATGCCCAGGCGCTGCTGCGGGCCCTGCCCGACAGCGCCAGGCGCGGCCAGGCCCTGGCAGCCATTGCAGGCACGGTGCCGCCGCTGACGCAAGACTTCACCGGCTGCCGCTTTGCGCCGCGCTGCAGCTTTGCCCAGCCTGGTTGCCACACCCGTCAACCTGAACTGCTTGGCCCGCCCGGCCAGCAGGTGCGCTGTCTGCTGCTGGAGCCTGGTGCGGATGGCTTGGTGGCGACTGCTGCCAACACCGCCATGCCAGCAGCAGCCAGCCGGCGCGCGGCAGCGCCGGCCGCTGGCACAGCGGCCGGCGCAGTGCCGCTGCTGCAGGTGACCGGCCTGAGCGTCAGCTTCGGCCTGCGCAAGGCACTGTTCCAACGCAAGGTGCCGGGTTTCGACGCGGTGAAGGGCGTGTCCTTCCAGCTGGCCGCCGGCCAGACGCTGGCCCTGGTGGGCGAGAGCGGCTGCGGCAAGACCACCACCGGCAAGGCCATCGTGCAACTGCTGCGCGGCCAGGCCCAGATCGAGGGCCAGGCGCTGCTGCAGGGCCGCAACCTGTTCGACCTGCACGGGGCCGAACTGCGTGACGCCCGCCGCGCGGTGCAGATCATCTTCCAGGACCCGTTCGCCAGCCTGAACCCGCGCATGCGCGTGGCCGAGATCCTGGACGAAGGCCTGGCGGCGCTGCAGCCCGACACCACGCCAGGTGAACGCCGCCAGCGCATCGAAGCCATCACCGAGCAGGTGGGCCTGCGCCGCGAGGCATTGCAACGTTGGCCGCATGAGTTCTCTGGCGGGCAGCGCCAGCGCATCGCCATCGCCCGCGCACTGGCGGTGCAGCCGCGGCTGATCGTCTGCGACGAGCCGACTTCGGCGCTGGATGTGTCGGTGCAGGCGCAGATCCTCAACCTGCTGCGCGACCTGCAGCATGAACTGGGCGTGAGCTACCTGTTCATCACCCACAACATCGCGGTGGTGGAGTACATCGCCGACCATGTGGCGGTGATGCGCGCTGGCCGCATCGTCGAGCAGGGGCCGTGTGCAGAGGTGCTGGAGCGGCCGGTGGATGAGTACACGCGCACGCTGCTGGCTGCGGTGCCGCGCATGTAGCTGCCAGGCTGGGTCAGCCGGGCAGCATCCCCTTCCTGGATTGGTAAGCCGCCACCATCGTCACCGCCGCATCGACCGTGGCCAGCACAGCGGCATGGCGGAGAGCCGCCTCGTTTGGGTATTCATGCGCCAGACGGTTGCGGATGTCGCGCCAGGCCAGCCAGTCCTCGACCTTGAGATGGCCCAGCGTGGCCGGGATCAGCCGCTCTCCCATCGCGTCTTGCAGCTTGGTGAAGCGGTAGAGGATCTGGTCTGTCAGCCGCTGCAGCGCCGAGTCGGTTTCCAATGCATCGACGCCAGGTGTGGCCAGACCACGCCACTCGGCAAGCGCCCCGTCGAGTGCCGATCGATGTCGGTCGCACTCCCAAACGGCCGCTGCAAGCCGCGCGCTGAGCAATTCATCGCTCATGTCTGCACCAGCTCAATGCCGTGCCGGCGGGCTTCAGCGACCACATGCCGGTCGTCTGCCGTGCCTGGGCGTGCGATGACGATGTCAATGCGACGCTCACCGATGCGGCGGAACAGCTGCACCATCAGGCGGCTGCACAGCGCAATCTCTTGTGCGGCGTCCACCGCTGCGGGTTGCTCAACCAGCAGGTCGATGTCACCGCCCCGGCAGCTGTCATCGGTGCGCGAGCCGAACAGCAAGACCCGGCTGCCAGGCGGCAGCACATCCCTGGGCAGCCCACCCGATCTGTGCCTGTTCCGCGTCTGTCAACCTCATCGAATCAGTATAGACAGCGGGGTCGCAGCATTGCGGGTCGCGCCTGTGCTGCCTGTCAACCGGACGCTGATCGTCTGCGACGAACGGATTCCGGCGCCGGATGACAGCATGCAGGTGAAGATCGTCAAGCTGCTGCGCGGGCTGCTGCGCGGGCTGCAGCGCGAGTGCGGTGCGCGCTGCCTGTTCATCACCGACGACATCGCGCTGCTGGAGTCCATCGCCGACCATCTGGCGGTGATGCGCGCTGGCCGCAGCGACGAGCAGGGCGACAGTGCGAATGTGCTGCAGCGGCCGGAGGACGACGACGCGCGCACGCTGCTGGTGGCGGTGCTGCAGCTGT
>JBBRVT010000617.1:0-2433 GCA_038246615.1 Burkholderiales bacterium | reverse complement strand
CAAGGGTCTCGTTCATGGCGTGGTGTCCGATCAGCCGGCCGTGGCGGCAGCCGCCCGGCCCACGCCGACATAGTCGATGCCGAACTCGCGCATCAGCGCTGGCTCGTAGAGGTTGCGGCCGTCCAGGATCAGCGGCTGCTTCAAGGTGGCCTTGATGTGGTCGAAATCGGGCGTGCGGAATTCCTTCCACTCGGTGACGATCAGCAGCGCGTCGGCGCCTTCCAGCGCGGCGCTCTGGTGGTCGGCGAACTGCAGCCTGGGCGTGCCGGCCAGCACGCGGCGGGCCTCGGGCATGGCCACCGGGTCATAGGCCTGGATGGACGCACCGCGGCGGCTGAGTTCTTCGATGATGACGCGGCTGGGCGCCTCGCGCATGTCGTCGGTGTTGGGCTTGAAGGCCAGGCCCCAGACGGCGAAGGTGCGGCCGCCGAGATCCTCGCCGAAGCGCGCCACCACCCGCTGCACCAGCACCTGCTTCTGGCGCTCGTTCGCGTCTTCCACCGCCTGCAACACACCCAGCTGCAGACCGTTGTCGCGTCCGGTGCGGATCAGCGCCTTCACGTCCTTGGGGAAGCAGGACCCGCCGTAGCCGGCGCCGGCATAGAGAAACTGCGAGCCGATGCGCGGGTCGGTGCCGATGCCTCTGCGCACCCATTCGATGTCGGCGCCCACCCGCTCGGCCAGCAGCGCCAGCTCGTTCATGAAGCTGATGCGGGTGGCCAGCATGGCGTTGGCAGCGTATTTGGTGAACTCGGCACTGCGCACGTCCATCAGCACCAGCTTGTCGCGGTTGCGCATGAAGGGCGCGTACACCGCACGCATCAGCAGGCTGGCGCGCTCGTCGTCGCAGCCGACGACGATGCGGTCGGGCCGCATGAAGTCGTCCACCGCCGCGCCTTCCTTCAGGAATTCAGGGTTGCTGACCACGGCGTAGGGCAAGTCCAGGCCGCGTTCGGCCAGCACGGCGGCGATGCGCGCGCGCACCTTGTCGGCGGTGCCCACCGGCACGGTGCTCTTGTCGACCACCACCTTGTAGTCGGTCATGTGGCGGCCGATGTTCTCGGCGGCGGCCAGCACGTATTGCAGGTCGGCCGAGCCGTCTTCATCGGGCGGCGTGCCCACGCCGATGAACTGCAACGTGCCGTGGCCCACCGCCGCCGCCACGTCGGTGGTGAACTGCAGGCGGCCGGCCGCCGCATTGCGGGCGATCACCGCATCCAGCCCGGGCTCATGGATCGGCACCTCGCCACGCTGCAGCATCTCGATCTTGCGCGGGTCCACGTCCAGGCACACCACATGGTTGCCCATCTCGGCCAGGCAGGCGCCTGTCACCAAACCCACATAACCCGCACCGACCACGGTGATCTTCATGTTGCAGCTCTCTCGTTCAACGACTCGCGAATCAGCCGGATTTTGCCCGGCTTGCCATACAGCGACGTGACGCCGCCGACCGCAGTGTGTCGCCTGCCACGGATTGCGCACCCGGTCTGCGCCGGCAGAAGCAAGAATCGGGGCCGGACATCCACACCAACACCATGCACATCCTGCTCACCGGCGCTGCCGGCTTCATCGGTTCCCATGTCGCCCGTTTGCTGCTGGACCGCGGCGACACGGTGGTCGGCCTGGACAACCTGAATGCCTATTACGACCCGCAGCTCAAACGCGACCGGCTGGCGCGGCTGACAGGCCACCCGGCCTTCCGCTTCGTGCAGCTGGACGTGGCCGACCGCAGCGGCATGCCGGCGCTGTTTGCCGCCGAACGGTTCGACCGGGTGGTGCACCTGGCAGCGCAGGCGGGCGTGCGCCACTCGCTGGTCGACCCGCTGGCCTACATCGACAGCAACATCGTCGGCTTCACCAACGTGCTCGAAGGCTGCCGCCACCATGGTGTGCAGCACCTGGTGTATGCGTCCAGCAGCAGCGTGTACGGCGGCAACACGGTGATGCCGTTCTCCGAGCACCACGGCGTGGACCACCCGGTGAGCCTGTATGCGGCCAGCAAGAAGGCCAACGAGCTGATGGCCCACACCTACAGCCATCTGTTCAACCTGCCCACCACCGGGCTGCGCTTCTTCACCGTTTACGGGCCCTGGGGCCGGCCCGACATGGCCTTGTTCCTGTTCACCCGCGCCATCCTGGCGGGCGAGCCGATCCAGGTGTTCAACCACGGCAAGATGGTGCGCGACTTCACCTACGTGGACGACATCGCCGCCGGCGTGGTGCACACGCTGGACCGCCCGCCGCAGGCCGACCCCGGCTACGACAAGGCCGCCGCCGACACCGCCAGCAGCTGGGCACCGTACCGGGTGTTCAACATCGGCAACAACCAGCCGGTGCAGCTGCTGGACTTCATCGCTGCGATCGAGCGCCACACCGGCAAGACCGCGCAGAAGCTGCTGATGGACATCCAGCCCGGCGACGTGCCTGCCACCT
>JBBRVT010000616.1:0-2439 GCA_038246615.1 Burkholderiales bacterium | reverse complement strand
GTCAGAGCATCCGGAGCCGCACTTTTCTGCGGACGCCTCAGCGCAGTGGTTCGAGGGCGGCACGACCGCTCACCTCCAGGGTGTCGTCGATACCGCACCCGATCTAGGCGCAAAGCGCAGCCATAGCCCGGGCTATGGCGAGCATTTGCAACGACGAGCGGGGGCACTTTGGCGTGATGAGCGGGCGTGAACGAAAGACTCATGAGGAAACGCCGGGCCGTCCCAAGTTTCCTCATCCCCCTCGGGGGGCCTGACGCGAAGCGGCAGGTCTGGGGGCGCTCTCAGGCTCTCAGCCTTCTTCGACGGCAAAGTGCAGGCCGGCATGGGCCTGCAGGCGGTCGATCAGCGGCTGGCCCATGGCGGCGGCCGGTGTCCAGATGCCGCCCGGCGTGGCAGCGGCATCCTGCAGCAGGCACATCGCCGCTTCGGCGATCATCTTCGAGGTGCTGCCATAGCCCGGGTCGCGGTCGCCCTGCACGCCCACGCGCAGGGTCTCGCCGTTCTTGCCGGTGCCGATGAACAGCAGGTCGTAGAAGCCGGCCTCGCGCTCGGCGCGCGACGGGCCCTCGCCCGGCTTGGGGCCGTCGTCGCTGGCCAGGCTCTTGTCGGCGGCCACCGCCTCGGCGATGGCCTGGCCCTTCTCGCCCGGGCCGGTGACCAGCATCTCGTCGTAGACGAAATCGGCGCCCCAGGCCTGGTGCAGCAGGAAGTTGCTGCGGTGCAGATTGCGGGTGTTGATGGCCGCCATCACGAAGGGTGCCACCCACACGCCCAGCACCTCGTCGACCATGGGCTTGTTGCCGGATGGCTGGCGCGGGCCTTCGAAACCGGGCGTCAGCGCGAAGGGGTTGCGCAGCAGGCCCAGCACGGCCGGGTCGGCGGCGGCGGCCATGGTGGCCTTCAGGCTGGCGGCGGTGCCGCCCGAGAACCTGCCCTTCATCTTGCGCACCCGGCCGCGCACCCGCGGCGCCGGCGCGCCGAAGCGCTGCACCATCTCGTTCTGCAGCATCAGCACGCCCAGGTCGAACGGGATGGAGTCGAAACCGCAGGAAAACACGATGCGCGCGCCGCTGGCCTGGGCGGCGGCATGGTGGGCGTCGATCATCTGCCGCATCCAGGCCGGCTCGCCGCACAGGTCGACATAGTCCACGCCATGGGCGGCACAGGCCTGCACCAGCGCGCTGCCGTACAGCTGGTACGGGCCGACAGTGGTCAGCACCAGGCGGGTGCGGGCCATCAGCGCGGCCAGGCTGGCGGGGTCGGCGCTGTCGGTCACCACCAGCGGGGTGTCAGGTGGCGCGCCCACCTCGTCGCGCACGGCTGCCAGCTTGTCCAGGCTGCGCCCGCCCATGGCCCAACGCAGTCCGGTGTCGGCACGCGACAACAGGTACTCGATGACCAGCCGGCCGGTGAAGCCGGTGGCGCCGTGCACGACGATGTCGAATTCCTTCTGCATGGGTTGCTGCCTTGTCCCGGGAGGGTGTGGAGGAGCGCGGATTCTCGCCGGGCCGCGCTGCAGGTGGGCAGGCGCCGCCTGGGCGTTTACGGCAATGGCGGGCCGCCAGGCTGGCGTTGAAGATGGCGGGCTTGCCGGGAGAACGCATGAGAGACGGATTGGGCCAGGCGCTGCTGCAAGCCTGCGGCCGCTGGGGAAATACAGCGGCGCTGCAGGCACCGGGTGTGCAGGTGTCGTACGGGGCACTGGCGGCCCGGGCCAATGCGTTGGCAGCACGGTTGCGCGCGGCCGGCCTGCAGGCCGACGAGCCGGTGCTGGTGATGGTGTCCAACCAGCCGGGTGACATCGCCGCCCTGTTGGCGGTGTGGCTGGCCGGCGGCGTGGTGGTGGCGGTGCACCGCAGCACGCCAGCCGCACTGCTGGCCGGCCTGCAGCAGCGCACCGGTGCGCGGCTGGGGCTGGATCTGCTTGATATCGACACCGACACCGACACCGACACCGACAGCCCCGCCGCCCTGCAGCGCCTGGCCGATGCACCGCCGCCGCCGCGTGCGCTGCTGGCCGGTGCCGCCTTCATCATCTTCACCTCGGGCTCCACCGGTGAGCCCAAGGGCGTGGTGCTCACGCATGCGGCTTTTGGCGGCAAGCTGCAGCAGATCCAGAGCCTGCTGCACTTTCAACCCACCGACCGCACGCTGCTGGTGTTGAACCTCAGCTTCGGCTTCGGCCTGTGGGTGGCCCTGCTCACGCTGCTGCACGGCGGCACGCTGGTGATGGCGCCGAAGTTCGACGCGGCCGACTTCCTGGCCACGCTGGCCACGCAGGGCATCACCCAGGTCGGCCTGGTGCCGACGATGATGCGGGTGGTGCTGTCCGACCCCGCACTGGGCCCGGCCATCGACCAGGTGGCGCAGCAAGGCGACCTGCGGCAGATCCTGATAGGGGGTGAACTGCTGGGCCTGTCATTGGCCGACAGGCTGCGC
>JBBRVT010000615.1:0-2453 GCA_038246615.1 Burkholderiales bacterium | reverse complement strand
GTCACGGTGGTGAGCATTGCGCTGCTGACCTTCTTTGTCTGGGGCTTCTTCGGACCGGAGCCGAGCTGGGTCTTCGGGTTGATCAATGCGGTGGCCGTGCTGATCATCGCCTGCCCCTGTGCCCTGGGGCTGGCCACGCCGATGTCGATCATGGTGGCCACCGGCAAGGGCGCGACCAACGGGGTGCTGTTCCGCGACGCCGCGGCGATCGAGAACCTGCGCAAGGTCGATACGCTGATCGTGGACAAGACGGGCACACTGACTGAAGGGCGCCCGACCTTCGAGCGCTCCGTGGCCACGAACGACTTCAACGACGACGAGGTGCTTCGCCTTGCGGCCAGCCTGGACCAGGGCAGCGAGCACCCGCTGGCTGCGGCCATCGTCGCGGCAGCCAACGAAAAGGGGCTCAAGCTGTCCAAGCCCGAGCAATTCGATTCCGAGTCCGGCATCGGTGTCCGCGGAACGGTCGATGGCAAGTCGCTGGCATTGGGCAACACGGCTCTGATGGAGCAGCTCGGCGTCTCGGTCGATACCTTGACGGCGCAGGCCGAGGAACTGCGCGGCCAGGGCGCGAGCGTGATGCACCTGGCGGTCGATGGGATCCTGGCCGGTCTGCTGGCGGTGTCCGATCCGATCAAGGCGACCACGGCCGATGCGCTGAAATCGTTGCGCGACGCCGGCCTGCGTGTGGTGATGGCCACCGGCGACGGGTTGACGACAGCGCGAGCCGTTGGCAAACGCCTGGGCATCGACGAGGTGCACGGCGAGGTCAAGCCGGCCGACAAGCTCAAACTGGTCGAGAAGCTGCAGTCCGAAGGGTGCATCGTCGCGATGGCCGGCGACGGCATCAACGACGCGCCCGCGTTGGCCAAGGCCGATGTCGGCATCGCGATGGGCACCGGCACCGACGTGGCAATGAACAGTGCCCAGCTCACACTGGTGAAAGGAGATCTGCGCGGCATCGCAACCGCACGCGCGCTGTCGGTCGCCACTGTTGCGAACATGAAGCAGAACCTCGCCTTTGCCTTCCTCTACAACTCGTTGGGTGTGCCGCTGGCGGCGGGCGTTCTGTTCCCCCTGACCGGCTGGCTGTTGTCGCCGCTGATTGCCGCGCTGGCGATGAGCCTGAGTTCGGCCTCGGTGATCGGCAATGCGCTGCGATTGCGGCAAGCCAAACTGAAGTCCGATTGATACCCCAATGCCGAGTCCGACCAACCTCGCTGCCGGGTGCAGCACCGTGCGCTAGCGCACAGACGATGTCACACGAGCGGGCCAGACTGCGATGGCGCTGCGCTTCCTGCTGGTTGCCGTCCCGGTCCACTGGCGTGTGGCATGCCGCCTGGTGCGACAGGCACCGCCGGTGCGCTACCGGTTGAACCAGGGCCCATCCGAATGAAGCAAGACCCCACAACAGTCCCGCAGGCCGGCTGCGTCGTGGCGGTCCGCGGGAGCGTGGTGGACATCCGTTTCGAGGGACCATTGCCGGCCATACACACCTTGCTGCGCTCCGGTGAGGGTGGCCAGGTGGCCATCGAGGTGCTGGCTCAGCGCGACCAGCGCCACGTCCGGGGTATTGCCCTGACGCCCACCCAGGGGCTGGCGCGCGGCATGCCCGTGCAGGACACCGGGGGGCCGCTGCAGGCGCCGGTCGGCAAGGCGATCCTGTCGCGCATGTTCGATGTGTTCGGCAAACCCATTGATCGCGGGCCCGCGCTGGACGACGTGCAGTGGCGCTCGGTACACCGGGCCCCGCCGCCGCTGGTGCGCCGCTCGACGAAGTCCGAGGTGTTCGAGACCGGCATCAAGGTCATCGACGTGCTCACGCCGCTGGAGCGCGGTGGCAAGGCGGGCCTGTTCGGCGGCGCCGGCGTCGGCAAGACGGTGCTGCTGACCGAGATGATCCACAACATGGTCGGCCAGCAAAAGGGTGTGAGCATTTTCTGTGGCATCGGCGAACGTTCGCGCGAAGGCGAGGAGTTGTACCGCGAGATGAAGGCCGCCGGTGTGTTGCCCGACATGGTGATGATCTTTGCGCAGATGAACGAGCCGCCCGGTGCGCGTTTTCGTGTCGGCCATGCCGCGCTGACCATGGCCGAATACTTTCGTGACGACGAGCACCGCGACGTGCTGCTGCTGGTCGACAACATCTTCCGCTTCATCCAGGCCGGCTCCGAAGTCTCGGGCCTGATGGGACAGATGCCATCGCGCCTGGGGTACCAGCCGACGATGGGGACCGAGCTGGCGGCGCTGGAAGAGCGCATCGCCAACACGGACAGCGGCGCCATCACTGCGATCCAGGCGGTGTATGTGCCGGCCGACGACTTCACCGACCCTGCGGCCGTGCACACCTTCTCGCACCTGTCGGCGTCCATCGTGCTGTCGCGCAAGCGCGCCAGCGAAGGCCTGTTTCCCGCCATCGACCCGCTGCAGTCCAGCTCGAAGATGGTCACGCC
>JBBRVT010000614.1:0-2461 GCA_038246615.1 Burkholderiales bacterium | reverse complement strand
GTGGGCATCCCGGTGGCCTTCGCGCTGTTCGGCGAGCGCGGCCTGGGCCTGCACATCGCCCTGGTGAGCATGCATGCGCTGGTGCTGCTGAGCCTGCTGACCGTGCTGGTGGAGCTGGACCTGGCGCGCGCCCGGTCGCTGCACCAGGCCACCGCCAACCTGTGGCACACGCTGCGCAGCACGGTGCGCAACACCGTCGTCCACCCGGTGATGCTGCCGGTGCTGGCCGGCGGGCTGTGGAACGCCACCGGCTGGCCGCTGCCCGGCCCGCTGGACGAAACCCTGCAGCTGCTGGGCACGGCAGTGGCGCCGCTGTGCCTGGTGCTGATCGGCATCACCCTGGCCTACACCGACCTGACCACCGTGCGCCGCGCCGCCGCCGGCGCCACGGCCACCGCGCTGCTGAAGCTGCTGGCCCTGCCGGCGCTGGTGCTGCTGGTGGCGCACTGGGGCCTGGGGCTCACCGGCCTGGCGCTGAACGTGGTGGTGATGATGGCCGCGCTGCCCACCGGCAGCAATGCGCTGATCTTCGCCCAGCGCTACCGCACGCTGGAGCCCGAGGCCACCACCGCCATCGTGTTGTCGACGCTGGGTTATGCACTGACGGCGCCGCTGTGGCTGGCGCTGCTGGCGCTGGTGCCGCAGTTGCCGCAGTTGCCGCAGTTGCAGGGCTGATTGCCTGCGGCGCCGGGTGCGCCCGGTGCGGCGTGTGAGCCCGGTGCGCACAGCGCCCGGCTTCTGGGAAAATCGCCCGATGAACCCGTCCGACATCCCCGCCTACATGGCCCGTCTGGGCATGGCCGCCCGCGCCGCGTCCACCGTGATGGCCGCAGCCGGCACGGCGGCCAAGAACGATGCGCTGCGCGCCCTGGCGCGGCTGCTGCGCGAGGCGGTGCACCCGCTGGCGCAGAGCAATGAACTGGACCTGGCCGCCGCCCGCAGCAACGGCCTGGCCGGCCCGATGCTCGACCGGCTGAAGCTCAGCCCCGCCATCATCGCCACCGTGGCCGAGGGCTGCGAGCAGCTGGCCGCCATGCCCGACCCGATCGGCGAGATCACCGGCGTGAAGCGGCGGCCCAGCGGCATCAGCGTGGGCCGGATGCGGGTGCCGCTTGGCGTGTTCGGCATGGTCTACGAGAGCCGGCCGAATGTGACCATCGAGGCTGCCAGCCTGGCTATCAAGAGCGGCAACGCTGCCATCCTGCGCGGCGGCAGCGAGGCGCTGCACAGCAACCTGGCGCTGTGGCGCCTGGTGCAGGCCGCGCTGGTGCAAGCCGGCCTGCCGGCCGACGCGGTGCAACTGGTGGAGACCACCGACCGCGCCGCCGTGGGCCGGCTGATCACCATGCCCGCGTACGTGGACGTGATCATCCCGCGCGGCGGCAAGGGCCTGATCGAGCGCATCAGCGCCGAGGCCCGGGTGCCGGTCATCAAGCACCTGGACGGCAACTGCCATGTCTATGTCGACGCCGAGGTCGACCTCGACCAAGCATTGGTGGTGACCGACAACGCCAAGACGCAGAAGTACAGCCCCTGCAACGCTGCCGAATCGCTGCTGGTGCATGTGGCGCAGGCTGGCGCCTTCCTGCCGCGCATCGGCGCCGTCTTCGCGGCCAAGGGCGTGCAGATGCGCTGCTGTCCGGCGGCCCGCGCCATCCTGGCCGACGTGCCCGGCGCCGACCTGGCCGACGCCACCGAGGCCGACTGGGCCGAGGAATACCTCGCGCCCATCATCAGCGTGAAACTGGTGGCCAGCCTGGACGAGGCCATCGCCCACATCAACCGCTACGGCAGCCACCACACCGACGCCATCCTCACCACCCACCACCCCAGCGCAATGCGTTTTCTGCGCGAGGTCGATTCGGCCAGCGTGATGGTGAATGCCAGCACCCGCTTTGCCGACGGCTTCGAGTACGGCCTGGGCGCCGAGATCGGCATCTCCACCGACAAGCTCCACGCCCGCGGGCCGGTGGGGCTGGAAGGGCTCACCAGCCTGAAGTGGGTGGTGCTGGGGCAGGGCGAGGTGCGCGGCTGAGCGCTGCCTTCAGCGGCCCGCTGCCAGCCGCCGCTGGCACCCGGCCGCGGCACATTCCAACGACCCGCCACACCCGCCGACGATGACCGCACCCGACCCCGCACCCGACCCCCGCCATGCCCTGGTGCTGTTCTCCGGCGGCCAGGACTCGACCGCCTGCCTGGCCTGGGCGCTGCAGCGCTTTGCCCGGGTGGAGACGGTGGGCTTCGACTACGGCCAGCGCCACCGCATCGAGCTGGACTGCCGCAGCGTGGTGCGCACGGCCCTGGCCGCACAGTGGCCGCATTGGGCGGCGCGGCTGGGCGACGACCATCTGCTGGACCTGTCGTTGCTGGGCCGCATCAGCGACACCGCGCTGACCAGCGAGCGCGCCATCACCTTCGCCGCCAACGGCCTGCCCAACACCTTCGTGCCCGGGCGCAACCT
>JBBRVT010000613.1:0-2466 GCA_038246615.1 Burkholderiales bacterium | reverse complement strand
TTGGTGGTCAGCACGGCGATGCCCTCGAAGGACTCCAGGCGCTGCAGCAGGTAGGCCGTTTCGAGGTTGGCGTGGCGGTCGTTGGCGTCGGTGCCTTCGCTGCGGCGGCCGAACAGGGCGTCGGCCTCGTCGAACAGCAGCAGCGCACGCGCGCGCTCTGCGGTGTCGAACACGGCCGCGAGGTTCTTCTCGGTTTCGCCGATCCACTTGCTGACCAGGCTGGCCAGGTCGACCACCAGCAGGTGCATGCCCAGCGCCTGCGCCATGGCCTCGGCCGCCAGGCTCTTGCCGGTGCCGGGCGCGCCGCAGAACAGCAGCCGAACGCCGCGCCGCCCGCCGGGGCCCGGGGCGTAACCCCAGTCGTCCAGCACCGTCAACTGCTGCGCCACGCGCTGCACGGCGGCCTGCAGTTGTGCATGCAGCGGCGCCGGCAGGTGCAAGTTCGCAAAGCCGGCGCGCGGCTGCAGGCGCTGCACGCCCGGGCGGCCCTGCCAGGGCGTGCGTTCGCGGATCAGCGCGGCGACATCGTCGGCACCCAGCGGCTGGGGTTGCAGCGCCGGGCGCATGGTCTGAACCAAGGTCTGACGCAATGTCTGACGCAAGGTCTGACGCAAATGCAGGTCGCGCACGACCTCGCGCGCATCGCTGGGCTCGACCGTGTAGCGCGCCGCCAGCGGCCCGGCCGCGGCGCCCAACTGCGGCAGCAGGCCCAGCCACAGCGCGCGGCGTGCGGCCGGGGCCAGCGGCGCCACGGTCACGCGCAGCAGGGGCAGCGGCAGGGGCAGCAGGGCGGCTTCGTGGCGGGCCGACTGCAGTGCGGGGACGGCCCAGGGCAGAGCGCCGGGATCGGCAAACGCCAGCGCATCGGCAACGTCACTGGCACCGGCAGACCCGTCGGCGCCGACGCCAGCCGGGTGCGCACCGGCCGTCGGGCCGTCGTCATCATCGCCCCCGCACAGCCACAGCGCGGCCTGGTGCAGTTGCGCCAGGCGCTGCACTGCCGCCAGGCGGTCGAGCGCGGGCCGCGCGCTCGCATCGGCATCGCAAGGCCAGCCGCGTGCCGTGGCTGCCACGCGCAGGGCCACCCCTTGCGCTGCACCCAGCAGGGCCTGCACCCGGGTCGCGCGCATCGCGGCGTCGCCGCCCAGCAGCACGATGCGGCAGGGGCGCATTTGCGACAGGGCCTGCACGGCCCGGGCCGTGGCAGGCTCGGCCAGCCAGGTGTCCAGACCGGGCGCGGCGTCGGCCGCGGCAGCGCCCACCAGCACGCCCTGCGCCGCGGGCGGCGCCTGGGCCTGCAGTGCGGCAGTCAGTCCGGCGTCCAGGCGCAGGCTGCGGCTGTGCCAGGGGCCGTCGCCTTCCAGCAGGAACAGGCCGCGCAAGGACGGCGGCGGGTCGAGCAGCAGCGCCTGCAGGGCGTCGCGGGCGGCGGCAGCCGTGTCCTGGCCGTCCAGCAGCCTCAGCACCAGTGCCGGCGTGGCCCAGGGCAGCGCCGTGGGGTGCACGGCGCGGCACAGCGCCGCCCAGGCCTCGTGGGCCTCGGGCAGGGCCGCCAGCCGCAGCGCGATGGCCAGCGCCTGCTGCGCCGCGGCCGGGTCCAGGCCGCGGGCGCGCCACACGGGCGCGGCGTGGGCGGCCATCGCCTCCAGCGCCGCCAGCGGGTGGCCGGGAGAGGGCGTGGCGGCGTGCGCGGTGGCGGCGAGTTCGCGCGCGGCCAGCGCCGCCGCGGCCCGGGCCTGCGGCAGGGGCAGCGCCTCGGATGACGTGTCGAAGCGCGTGTCGGACGGTCTGTCAAAAGATGGGGCAGAAGGTGGATCAGAAGGTGGATCAGAAGATGGGTCAGAAGATGGGACAAAGGGCGTGGCGAACGGCCGCTCGAACGGCCGCTCGAACGGCCTGCCGAACGGCCTGCCGAAGGGCGTCTCGGGCACCGGCCCGGGCACCGGCCCGGACACCGGCTCGGGCACCGGCCCGGGCACCGGCTCTGACCGTGTCTCGGACAGCGTCTCGGACAGCGCAGCCGCCAGCCGCGCCGCCGCATCGGCCAGCGCGTGGCGCGTGTGCGCCCGCAGCGCCGCCAGCAGCGCCTGGGCCTGGCGCAGGTCGTCAGTCGTCATAGCGGATCACCAGCACGCCGCCCCACCAGGGCAGCCAGCCCGGGTCCAGGTCCAGCCCCAGCCGGCGCACCGCAGTGTGCACACCGGCCAGCGGCAGCCGCAACTCGACCCAGCCGGGTTCGGCGCGCAGGCGGCCGGGGCGGCGGCAAATGGAGAGCAGCCGCGGTGGGGCCAGATCGGGCGCGGCGCTGTCCAGCCAGTCGGCCCACTGTTGCACCTGGGCCGCGGCACGTTCGACATGGCCGGGCAGAGGCAGCGGCTGCAGCGTGGCCGGGCCGCCGCAGAAGGCCTCGGCCACCGGGTCCTCGGCAGGCACGCCCAGCGCCTGCACCAGCGCCCGCAGCAGGCC
>JBBRVT010000612.1:0-2471 GCA_038246615.1 Burkholderiales bacterium | reverse complement strand
TCACGCCTGCTCCGGTGTGGTCAACAGGTTGCGTTCCGGCTTGGGTGACAGGCTGATCACGCCGTCGGCCACCAGCGCATCAAACTGCGGCTGGCTCAGCCCGGCATGGCGCTGCAGCACCGGCCAGCTGTGCTCGCCCAGCAGCGGAGCGGGGCTGCGCGCAGCCAGGCGCTGGCCGTTCTGGCGGATCGCCAGGCCGCACTGGCGCTGCGGGCCGGACACCGCGCGCACCAGGTCGATGTAGAAATCCACCGCAGCCAGATGCGGCTGCTGGCCCAGGTCTTCGGCATGCAGCAGCGCAGCGGCCGGCACGCCGGCGGCCTGTAGTTGCGCAGCGGCGGCATCGGCATCCAGCGTGCGGCTCCAGGCGGCGATGGCGGTGCCGATCGCTTCGTCCTGCGCCTGCCGGCAGGCCAGCTCAGCCAGCGCAGGGTCGCAGGCCCAGTCGGGCCGGCCGATCACCTGGGCCAGGTTGGCGAAGGCTGCGGCACTGTCGACGGCCACCGCCAGCCACTGGTCGATGCCTGCGGCCGGGTAGAAGCCGTGCGGTGCCAGGCTGTCGCGCTGGTTGCCGCGCCGCAGCGGGGCGCCGGGCTGCAGCTGGTGGGCCAGCAGGCCGGGCGTGGTGAGCTGCAGCATCGCCTCGACCATGCTGAGGTTGACGTACTGGCCACTGCCGCCGCGCTGGCGGTGTACCAGGCCGGTCAGCAGTGCGGCGCAGCCGTAGAGGCCGCCGACCGGGTCGCCATGGGCCAGGTGGGTCATCGTGGGCGCGGTGCCGGGCAGGCCGGTGAAGCTGGGCAGGCCCGAGCCCTGCTCCAGCGTGGAGCCGTAGGCGCGGGTGTCCGACCATGCATTGCCGGTGCCGAAGGCCGACATCGAACACATCACCAGGTCGGGCCGGGCCTGCACCAGCGCGGGATAGTCCAGCCCGAACTTGGCCATCACGCCGGCGGCCTGGTTTTCGACCACCGCGTCGGCCCGGGCCACCAGGCGCAGGGCCAGGTCGCGCCCGGCGGGCTTGGTCAGGTCGATGCTCACGCCCTGCTTGCCGCGGTTCATGCCGCAGAAGATGGTCGCGCGCTCGTGCTCCTGGCCATCGATGAACGCGGCGGTCCAGTTCATGCCGCGCCACCAGTCGGGGTAGCGGCCGGCCTCGATCTTCAGCACCTCGGCGCCCAGGTCGGCCAGCAGCCGCGCAGCCAGCGGGCCGGCCCAGCCCATCGTGAAATCGACGATGGTGATGCCTTGCAGCGGTGGCGTGGCGGGGGCGGCGCTGGTGGCAGCCGAGGCTGCAGTGGCTGCCGTGGCGGTGGCTTGTGGCGCTGGGGCGACAGCGTCGGCAGTGGGTGTGGGGGCTGTGGGGGCTGTGGTGGCTGTGGTGGCTGTCGTGCCCAGTTGCGTCGGCAGTGGCGTGGCCGTCAGGCCGAACGGCGTGCGCGGCACCTGCAGTGGCTGGCCGCCATGCGCCAGCGTGGCCAGCGATTGCCGGGCCTGGAAGATCGGGTGGGCCAGCATGCCGTCGGCGTCGGGCACCACCACGATGGGCACCCGGTGCTGGCGGCCGATGGCGGCCCAGTCTTCGGCGCTGTGGCGGGCCAGTGCCTGGCACAGCACGGCTTCGACCTCGTCGAGCCGGGCGAAGCGCAGCTCGCGGGTGGCCAGGCCCTCATCCTGTGCCTGCGCCTGCAGGTCGAGCGCGCGGCACAGGCCGCGCCACTGCTCGGGCGTGGCCACGGTGATGCCCACCCAGCCGCTGCGGCAGGGGTAGATGCCCACCGGGCTGTTGGGCGCAAAGCGGTTGATGCCGCAGCGGCGCATCGCCAGGCCGTCGCGTTCGAAGAAATGCATGTGCATCTCGGCCATCACCAGGTTGGCCTCGAGGATGGACACGGCCAGCCGCCGGGGCGCCGCACCGGGCTGCCTGGGCGCACCCAGCAGCGCTGCACAGGCGGCGATGTAGGCGGTGACGCCGGCCAGCAGCGTGGCCACCCGGTCGCCGGCGGCCAGCGGCGGGCCGTCGACCGTGCCGGCCATCTGCGGCATGCCGGTGAGGGCCTGCACCACCAGGTCACTGCCGCGCCAGCCACGCAGCGGGCTCTGCGGGCCGAACCAGTGCAGGTCGATGCTGGCGACACGGGGCGCGGTCCCGTCCACATCGGCGCCAGCGTCTTCACCAGCGATCACCAGATCGGCGCTGCGGCTGAGTGTGGCGAGCGCTGCGCCACCGGCCACCACGGGCAGCACCTGCTTGCCGGCGGCCAGCCAGGCGGCGTACGCGGCCTCGGCGGGTGTGTCGGCGCGCAGGATGCCGGCCAGCCGGCGCGTCTCGTCCACAGCGGTGCTGCGCACCGTGGCGCCGGCATCGGCCAGCAACCGGCCGCAGTAGGCGCCGGCGGCGCCGCCGCCGATCTCCAGCACCTGGATGCCGGCCAGCGGCAAGGGGGTGTCGCTGTGCATGCCCGATGCTC
>JBBRVT010000611.1:0-2484 GCA_038246615.1 Burkholderiales bacterium | reverse complement strand
TCTACGCCCCCGACGGCCAGCTCATCTCCACGCCATTGCCCGAGGGCCAGGAGGGCCTGGTCTACGCCGATCTCGACCTCGGCATGATCTCTCTGGCCAAGGCCGCAGCCGACCCGGCCGGCCGTTACAGCCGCCCCGACGTCACCCGCCTGCTGCTGGACAAGACGCCCGGCGACCGGGTGGTGCTGCGCCAGCGCGCCGCCACGGTGGTGGAGCCCGGCACCCTGGCCGAGCCGGCAGCCGCTTCCCGGCAAGAGGTGGTGTGATGGCCGGGTTTGCCTACACCCCCGAGGCGCTGGCGCTGCAGCAGCGCTTCGACACCAGCGCCCTGGCGGCCGTCGAGCTGCAGGCGATCGTGCACGACACGCTGACGGCCGACGACAGCGCCTTCGTGCAGGCCATCGACTACTTCTTCCTGTCCACCGTGGACCCGCAAGGCTCACCCACCGTCAGCTACAAAGGCGGCGCACCCGGCTTCGTCCGGGTGCCTGACGCGCGCACCTTGCAGTTCCCCTGCTACGACGGCAACGGCATGTACTACTCGATGGGCAACATCGCCGGCACGGCCAAGGTGGGCCTGCTGTTCATCGACTTCGAGACGCCTGCGCGGCTGCGGGTGCAGGGCGATGCGTGCCTCACCGATGACCCGGCCGTGGTCGGCCTGTGGCCGGGCGCCCAGTTCGCCGTGCAGGTGCAGATCACCGCGCTGATCACCAACTGCCCGCGCTACATCCCGCGCATGCAGCGGCTGGCCGCCTCGCGCTACGTGCCCGACGCGGTCACCGGCGTGCAGCCTATCCCCGGCTGGAAGCGCATCGACGCGATCCAGGGTGTGCTGCCCCGGCGCGACCAGGGCCTTGCCGACAGCGCGGGTGGGCTGATCAGCATGGATGACTGGGGGGCGATGGTGAAGCGGGGTGACCCGCTGGCCTGATCCGCTGGCCTGATCCGCTGGCCTGATACGTGGGCCTGAACCCGGCCACCGTCTCAGGCTCTCAGCCCGCCTCGGGCATTGCCAGCCGCGCCGACACCGCGTCACCCACATGCTGCATGAAGGCGCGCACCCGCGCCGTCTGCCGCAAGTCCGGGTGGGTCAGCATCCACACCGGCACGCTGAGTTCGGCGATGGGATCGGACACCGCCATTAGATCGGGGTGGCGGCCGGCCATGAAGGTGGGCAGGATGCCCACCGCCAGCCCGGTGTGCAGCACCGCCGCCACCGCATTGAAGATGTCCACCCGCAGGCGCACATTGGCCTGGCCCAGGTGCTTGCGCATCCACTGGTCGTAGACGCGCGCCTGGCTGTCGCGCTCGAAGGCCACCCAGGGCGCGTCGCGCAGCAGCGTGGTCATCGGCTGCACGCCTTGCGGCAGGCCGGGTGCGTCGCGCCGGGCGTATACCCGGCAATGGGTGTCGCCCAGCGGCCGGCCCACCAGGTGGTCGGCCACCTGGCGGCTCAGGCGCAGGGCCACGTCGGCTTCGCGCCGCGACCAGCTGGCCGACTCGTCGGCGTGGCGCCGGCTCAGGTCGACCAAAAAGGCGTTCTCGACCACCTCCACCTCGATGCCGGGAAAGGCACGGGCGAAATCGGCCAGCGGCTGCGGCAGCAGGTGCTCCATCACCACGAAGGCGGTGGTCACCCGCAGCAGGCCGGTCAGCTCGCGGTCGCGGCCGGCCACGCGGCGCTCGATCTCCTCGGCCTGGTCGGCCATGCGGCGGGCCTGGTCCAGCACCAGGGCGCCGGCCTCGGTGGGCCGGTAGCCCTGGCGTGCCCGCTCGAACAGCCGCGCACCCAGCCGCGCCTCCAGCGCATCGAGCCGGCGCAGCACGGTGGTGTGGTTCACGCCCAGCTGCCGCGCCGCAGCGGCCAGCCCGCCGGTGTTGCCCACTGCCAGCGCGTAGCGCAGGTCGCTCCAGTCGAGTTCAGACATCCGGGTCTCCTGGCGGGCGGCGCTGCCGGGCGCGGCCGCTGTTGATTGCAAATTTGCAATTGTGCTGAGGCAGATCGGGGTTTGGCTGCATCCTGGGTGAAAGCCCTGGCGGCCGGCGGAATCATCGCCGCAGACCAGCCGCAGACCAGCCGCAGACCGTCCCTGCGCGCGCCAGACTCGTTCCGTCAGCAGTTGCCCGCTGCCGTGCTGCGGCTGCGGCGCCATGCCCGCCCGCTCACCTTCGACGCCGGTACCAAGCGGCTGGACCTGCCGGTGCGGCTGTTCGACCTGTGGCCCCAGGCCTTCGATCGGGTCGGAACGCTGCGCGCCGATGGGCAAGCTGCCGCGTGCGCCATTGCTGGCGCTGACCGAGGCGGCCTGGAAACAGGCCGAAGACCACATCCAGCCGGCGCCTGCGCTGAAGAAGCCGGGCTCCTGACGGGAAGCAGAGGATGGGCCAGCGCCGCAGCCGAGGGGGTCCACTGCGCCTGGCGCTGTCCGCCACGGCCATCGCCATCGCCATCGCCATCGCTATTGGCATCGGCATCGGCAT
>JBBRVT010000610.1:0-2485 GCA_038246615.1 Burkholderiales bacterium | reverse complement strand
GCGGCTGCATCCACCTGCGCGCCGATGAACTCGCCCGCGCGCTGCAGCGCATCGTCGGCACTGGGCAGGGCGCCGGCGTGCAGCTGGAACACATGCCAGCGCTGCTGCCACACCTCGGCATGCACCGCCACGCCGGCCTGCTGCAGGGCCGCGTGCAGGCGCAAGCCTTCGGCATGCAGCAGGTCGTCGGTGCCCAGCTGCACCAGCACCGGCGGCAGGCCGCGCAGGTCGGCATGGATCGGTGATGCACCGGGTTGCTCGGCGCTGCCGCCGGCCAGGTAACGCGCAGCGCAATCACCCACCCAGGCGGCGCTGAGCATGGCCTCGCCCGGCGTGGGCGCTGGCATTTGCTGCAGGCCGAGGTCGACCCAGGGCGCGACGAGGTACAGCGCAGCCGGCAGCGGCTCGCCGGCATCCCGCAGGGCCAGGGCGGTGGCCAGGGCCAGGCCGCCGCCGGCCGAATCTCCCGCCAGCACCAGCGGGCCGGCATTGCGCAAGTCACGGCAGGCGGCCAGCGCATCGTGCAGCGCGGCCGGGTGCGGGTGTTCGGGGGCCAGGCGGTAGTCCAGCGCCAGCACGGCCATGCCGGTGGCGCGTGCCAGTGCCCCGGTGATCGGCCGGTGGGTGGCCGGGCTGCCGACGCAGTAGGCGCCGCCGTGCAGGTAGAGCACGGTGCCGGCGCGCGGCGTGCCGTCACGCGGACGCACCCATTCGGCCGGCACGCCGGCCAAGCTGGCGGGCGTGATGGCCACACCGCGTGGCGGCAGGCCCAGGCGCGACACCCCCGCCAGCCAGCGCCGCTGCGCCGGGATGGACCAGCGCGGCGACAGCGCCGGCTTGAGCGCCAGCTTCAAGATGCCGCGCAGCAGCGGCGCGATCAAGGCGTCGCCCCAGCCACCGGGCTGGACGGGTTCGATGCGCATCGCAGGGCTGCCTCCGGGAAGCGGCGACTGTGGGCGCAAGCGCTCAGAGCCCGAGAGTTTTTCGGGCGTGAACGAAAGACTCACAGGCTCTCAGCCCTCCATCCGCTTCTGGAACACCAGCCCGGCGTGCTCGCGCAGCGCATGGAACTTGATCTTCGGCCAGTTGCTCTCGATGGCGCGCAGCTCGGGCGCGTACTCCACCAGCAGCGTGGGCGCATTGACCGCGTCATAGGCCATGCGGTGGCTGTTGCCGTCGATGAAACGGGCCAGCTCCTTCTCGCCGCCGTCGGCCTCGTCGCAGGTCACCCAGCGGGCGATGGAAAACCGGCAGGGGCTGATGCGGGCCTTGCAGCCGTATTCATGCTCCAGCCGGTGCGCCACCACCTCGAACTGCAGCTGGCCCACCGCGCCCAGCATCAGCACGCTGCCGGCCATCGGTTTGAACACCTGAATCGCGCCTTCTTCACCCAGCTGCTGCAGCCCGGCCTTCAGCTGCTTGGTCTTCAGCGGGTCGGCCACCTCGACCATGCGGAACATCTCGGGCGCAAAGAAAGGCAGGCCGGTGAACTGCAGCGCCTCGCCTTCGGTCAGCGTGTCGCCCAGCTGCAGCACGCCGTGGTTGGGGATGCCGATGATGTCGCCGGCATAGGCCTCGTCGAGCAGCTCGCGCCGCTGGCTCATGAAGGTGACCACGGTGTTGGGCCGCATCGTCTTGCCCGAGCGCACCACCTTCAGGTTCATGCCGCGCGCGAAGCGGCCGCTGGCCACGCGCAGGAAGGCGATGCGGTCGCGGTGGCTGGGGTCCATGTTGGCCTGGATCTTGAACACCACGCCGCTGAACTTGGCCTCTTCGGGGTGCACCACGCGCTGCAGCGCGCTGCGGTCGCCGGGGGGCGGCGCCAGGTCGATCAGCGCGTCCAGCACCTCCTGCACGCCGAAGTTGTTCACCGCCGAGCCGAAGAACATCGGCGTCTGCCGGCCGGCCAGGAACTCGGCCTCGTCGAAGGCCGGCGCAGCGTCGCGCACCAGTTCGACTTCGCCTGCCGCCTGCTCGTAGGCCGCGCCGAAGCGCTCGCGCAGCAGCGGGTTGGCCAGGCCGTCGATGATCTCGTCGTTGTCGGTCGCCCGGTCGGCACCCGCCTTGAAGACGCGCATCTGGTGCTTGCGCAGGTCCATCACACCGCCGAAGAACTTGCCCATGCCCACCGGCCAGGTGAACGGCACCACCGTCATGCCCAGTTCACGCTCGATCTCGTCCATCAGGTTCAGCGGCTCCTGCACCTCGCGGTCCATCTTGTTGACGAAGGTGAGGATCGGCGTGTTTCTGGCTCTGCAGACTTGCAGCAGGCGCCGCGTCTGGGGTTCAACTCCGTTCGCCGCGTCGATCACCATCAGCGCGGCGTCCACGGCGGTCAGCACGCGGTAGGTGTCTTCGCTGAAGTCCTGGTGGCCGGGGGTGTCGAGCAGGTTGATGACGCAGCCCCGGTATTCCATCTGCATGACCGAGCTGGCCACCGAGATGCCGCGCTGCTTCTCGATCTCCATCCAGTCGCTGGTGGCGT
>JBBRVT010000609.1:0-2487 GCA_038246615.1 Burkholderiales bacterium | reverse complement strand
TGGGGGCGTGAAACTCCGACGATCGGACGGACGACCGGGCCGTCGGTCGGGCTTTCGGTCGGGCTTTCGATTGCGCCAACGGCCGGGCCAACGATTGGGCCTACTACCGGGCCTACTACCGGGCCTACTACCGGGCCTACGACCGGGCCAACGATCGGGCCTACGACCGGGCCAACGGCGAGGCCGTCGATCGACCTGTCGATCGGGCGGGCGCCGCCAATGCGCTGCGGCGCGGCTTCGCTCTGCAGTTCGCCTTGCAATTCGGCTTGCATTGCGCCTTGCAATTCGGCCGGCAGGTCGCTGGGCTTGTTCATGCGTTCGGGATGCCAGTCAGGTCGCAGGCACCGCCGGCAGCGGCATCACCGGCAGCAGCGGCGCCCACACCGTGGTCGCCGTTGCGGGCAGCGGGGTGTCAGCGCGCGTTTCCAGCCACAGCCGGCGCAACAGGTTCTGCGCCACCTGCAGGCGGTAGGCGGCACTGGCGCGCAGGTCGCTCAAGGGTGCAAAGTCCTGCGCCAGCGCGGCCATGGCAGCGGCCAGCGTGGCCTCGGTCCAGGCGCGGCCGCGCAGCGCGGCCTCGGTCTTTGCGGCGCGCTTGACGGTCGCGGCCATGCCGCCGAAAGCCAGGCGGGCATCAACGACGGTGTTGCCGTCGAGCCGCAGCGCCAGCCCGGCGCAGACGGCCGAGATGTCGCAGTCGTAGCGTTTGCTGATCTTCCAGGCGCGGACATGCCAAACGGGCCAACCCTGCCCGTCGTGTCCGTCGTACCCGTCCGGACCGTGCAGATCGTCGGTCCGAACCGGCGCCTTGGACTTCAAGGGCAGCGGCACCTCGATGGCCTGCACAAACTCACCCGGCTCCAGCCGGCTCTTCATGTAGTCCAGATAGAAGTCGTGCAGGGCGATGCGGCGTGTGTCCGTACCGCGGCGCAGCAGCAATGTGGCGTCCAGCGCCATCAACACGGGCGCGGCGTCGCCGATGGGCGATCCGTTGGCGACATTGCCGCCCATGGTGCCCGCTGCACGCAGCGGCGGCGCGGCAAAGCGCAGCCACACCTCGGAGACGGCCGGCCAATGCGCGGCCAGCGCACGCCAGGCGTCTTCGAGCGAGGCCGCGCCGCCGATGTGCAGCACACCGTCGCGCACGTCGATGCGGCGCAACTCGGGCACGCCGGTGGTCAACACCAGATGCGGCAGCGGCCGGAACTGCTTGTTCACCCACAGGCCGATGTCGGTGCTGCCGGCCAGCAGGCGGGCGCCGGGCCGGGCCGCCAGCGCATCGGCCAGGTCATCGATGGTGCGTGGCGCATGAAAGCTGTGCGTGGCACCGTGCACCGTCGCTTCATAGTGCAGCGGCGGCAGCGCAGCCAGGGCCTGCAAGGCGGCCACCAGCGGGGCGCTGTCCAGCGGCTGCGCCGGCGCGACGTCGAACATGCGTTCGCCCGCGTCCAGGATGGGCCGATAGCCGGTGCAGCGGCACAGGTTGCCCGACAGCGCGTCGGCCAGCGCCTGCCGCGTCGGCCGCGTGCCGGCCGCGCTGTGCTGCTGATAGACGGCCCACAGCGACATCACGAAGCCGGGGGTGCAGAAACCGCACTGCGAGCCGTGGGCGTCCACCAGCGCCTGCTGCACCGGGTGCAGTGTGAGCTTGCTTGTGTTGGTGATCTCGGTGGCGTGGCTGCCGTTGCAGTCGACAGTACCGGCCAGGTCCTCGACCGTGAACAGCGCCTTGCCGTCCAGCGCCGGCAACAAGGCGATGCAGGCGTTGACCGGCTGCAGGCGCAATGCTCCGGACTCGTCGAGTTCACCGACGACGACGGTGCAGGCGCCGCAGTCGCCCTCGTTGCAGCCTTCCTTGGTGCCGGTGCAGTGCTGGTCTTCACGCAGCCAGTCGAGCACGCTGCGCGTGGGTGCGACGCCCTGCACCTGCACGACGGCACCGCGGTGCACAAATTGGATGGGGCGAGGGCTGGACATGGTGCTGATGATGGCGGTGCAGGACCACCTGCAATGCCTGTGCCAAGCATAGCCCTGGTGCCAAGTGGACTCAGACCCAGACCTGGACCTGGACCTGGACCTGGAGTTGGCCTCGCCCTGGACCTGGCCCTGGACCCGCAGGCCCCGGCACGGCGCGCGGACGGCACCGCAGCGCACCGCTGCGTGCATCATCCAGCCCCGATGCTTGCCCTGCACGCCGACCTGCTGGACTTTCCGCACGCCCCCGCCTGGGGCGACACCACCGACGCCGGCGCGCGTTTTCGGCCCGGCCACTGGTTGTTGATCGGCGACGGCGGCCGCATCCAGGCCATCCAGACCGAGCCCCCGGACGCTGCATGGCCGCGCGAGGACCACCGCGGCTGCTGGCTGCTGCCCGGCTTCATCGACAGCCATGTGCACTGCCCGCAGCTGGACGTGCTGGCCAGCCACGGCACGGCTTTGCTGGACTGGCTGGACCGCTACACCTTCCCGGCCGAGCTGCACCATGCC
>JBBRVT010000608.1:0-2503 GCA_038246615.1 Burkholderiales bacterium | reverse complement strand
CGGCCCGATCGTCACCTGGGCCTCGGGGTGCAGCTGCTTGACCGCATAGGCCAGCAGGTGGGCGGTGGAGTGGCGGATCATCTCCAGGCCGTCGGCGTCCTTGTCGGTGACGATGGCGAGTTGCGCGTCGGCCTCGATCAAGTGGCTGGTGTCGACCAGCCGGGCGGCGTCGCCCTGACCCAGCCTGCCACCCAGCGCGGCCTTGGCCAGGCCGGTGCCGATGGATGCGGCCACGCCGGCGACGGTGACAGGCTCGGGGAACTGGCGTTGGGAACCATCGGGCAGCGTGATCTGGATCATGTGGATCTCCGGGAGAGCAAAGCGAGCGGGCAACAAAAAAGCGCGGGAGACCGCGCTTGTTTGTTCGAGAAGGTGCAACGAACTGGCGTAACAGCGCGGCCGGCTAGGCGACGGTGGCAAACGGGATAGTTCGCGGTGTCATAACCAAGTTGCCCTTCTCGCTCTTGTGGGATGAAAACCCGCAATTGTAGAGGCCGCCCGCCTACAGCGGCAACGCGTCCTGCGTCGGCGCGGCCAGCCAGTCGGCGGCCTCGTCTGCCAGTTGCTGCGCGGCGGCCACCGCAGCCGTCCAGGTGGCGATGCGGCCGGGGCGGTCGAAGCGCCAGGTCTTGAAGTCCTGCCGGTCGGGCAGCTTGCCCTGCGGCAGCGTGGCCACCCACTCGGCACGGGGCGCCAGCACCACCACGTTGTCGAGCTTGGGCGATGCGCCGTGCCGGCGCTTCAGGCCCTTGTCCAGCCAGCCGGGCACCAACTGCTGCTGGAAGTGCGGGTAGAGCACCAGGCCGCTGTCCATTGCGGCGTAGTCCAGGTGCAGGTGGTAGTCGGTGATGCCGCCGTCCCAATAGGCACCGGGCGGGCCGCCGGGGATGTCGTGCACCGCCTGCAGCACGAACGGGATGCTGCCGCTGGCCTGCAGCGCCGGTGCCAGGTTGGCTGCGGTCAGCGGCACGCTGCGGCTGTGGAAGTCCTGCAGCGGCAGCGGCAGCGCATCACGCGGGTCGGAGAACACCACCCGCTGCAGCCAGCGGCCAAGCAGCTGGCGCCGCACCAGGTTGCTGGTGAAGGCTGCTGCATAGCCCAGCGGCGTGCGCAGCCGGCCTTCGCGCCGCAGCAGCGCGCCGTGGCCGCGGCTGGTGAACACATGCAGCCGGTAGCGCGCATGCGCCAGCAGCGTGGCCTCGCGCCCGCCGAACTGCTGCGCCAGCAGATCGACGAAGACCCGGCTCACCTCGGCCGGGCTGGGCAACTGGCCGTCCGGCACCTTGAACTGCTGGTGGATGTAGCCGTGCGCCAGCGCTGCCAAGGCCGCATCCGGGTCGGGCTGCATTGCACAGGCCATGCGCCATGCGCCGATGGACGCGCCGGCCAAATGCACCGTGTGCCCGCTGCCGGCCAGCCAGTGGCCGAACAGGAAGCGGTCCAGCGGGTTCAGGATCAAGCCCTTGGCGCCGCCAGCGGCAGCGGGCACCACCCGCACGTCGGCGGGCTGCAGGCCACGCTCACGCAGGTGGCGCAGCGCACGCGGGCCGGCATAGACCTGCAGGGCGCGGGGGCGGCTGTTGAAGCGCGCCATCGCCGAACCGTTCAGAACTTCAGCGCCAGGCCCAGGTTGAACGAGCGCCGGTTGGCGCGCTGGTTCAGCGTGGTCTGCAGCGTGCCGGCATCGGGTTGCAGCGCGGTGAGGCTGCTGGTGCCGTCGGCCAGCAGGTTGGCACCGCCCAGGCGCAGCGTGGTCTGGCGGTCGATGGCCCACAGCGCGTAGACATCCAGCGTGCGCAGCGTGGCCGCGGTGACCGCCTGGCGCGGCGTCTGCCGGGTGCGGAACCCCGGGGTCCAGGCCAGGTTGGCGCCCAGCGTCAGCGGCGGGCCACCGGCCACCGGGCCCAGCACCTGGTCGATGCCGGCGGTGGCAGCCCAGGGCTGTTGCTGCAACAGCCGGTTGTCCGGGCCCGGGATGCCGTCGACGCTGGAGCGGTAGACGCTGGCCGAGCCGCGCAGGCTCAGGCCCCTCAGCCAGGGCTGGCCAGCGGCCGCAGCAGCCCACAGCTCGTCGCCGCGGCCCTTCAGTTCCAGCTCGATGCCGGTGCTGCGGGCGTCGGCCAGATTGACCGGCCTGCTCACCCAGCGCGGCACCGCCGACCAGCCCACCGCCTGCAGGCTGGTCTGCTGGCGGATCAGCCCGCTGATGCGGCGGTGGAAGCCGCCGATGCTGAGCACACCACCTTGCGGCAGGTAGTGCTCGAAGGCGACATCCAGCCCGGTGGCCAGCTCTGGCTGCAGTGCCGGGTTGCCCACGCTGTCGGGGCTGATCTCGGCGTTGCTACCGGTCACCTTGTACTGGGTGTTGATGCTGGGCCGGCTGCTGAGCTGGCCCAGCTCAGGCGCCTTGTAGCTGCGTGTGAGGCTGGCGCGCAGCAGGTCGCGCCCGCCCGGCTGCAGCCTGTGGGTGATGTGCAGCACCGGCGTGACCACCTGGCTGCGG
>JBBRVT010000607.1:0-2503 GCA_038246615.1 Burkholderiales bacterium | reverse complement strand
CTTGACCTGCAGCCGCTCGGGCGACAGGTAGGCCTGGCGGTATTGCTCGAAGGGCATGCTGTCGGCCGCCTCGATGCGCTGCTGCTCGGCCACCGATGCGGCCGCCAGCGCGGCATAGCGCGCCGCCTGCGCGTCGGTCCAGGTCAGGCCCAGCAGGTGGTGCCGGGTGGCGGCCGACCGGGCGCGGATGAACTGCACATAGCTGCCGTCGAAGTCGCGCTGCATCGCCTGCAGCACCCGGGCCGAAGGCAGCTGCGCGGGGCTGTCGACCAGCGCGCGCGCGCCAGCCAGCGCGGCGGCGTTGGCCGCGCCGCCTTGCGCTGCGTCCAGCGCATCGGCGATCGGCACGCATTCGTCCAGCAGGTGGCGCGCCCAGTCGGTCAGGGTGATGGTGTGCTCGCCCTGCTCCAGCAGCAGGCCGGGCTCACGGCCGCGTGCGGCCACGCGGTGCTGGTTGCGGCCCAGTGCGGCGATCTCGGCCGGCGTGTCGGGCGGGCTGTCGGCCAGCAGGCAGTGCAGCAGGAAGACGTCGATCACCCGCATGGTGGGGGTGGCGATGCCCACCGGCTCGAACGGGTCCAGGTCCATGCAGCGCACCTCGATGTACTCCACGCCGCGCTCGCGCAGCGCATGCAGCGGCCGCTCACCGGGGAAGATCACCCGCTTCGGGCGGATCAGGCCGTAGAACTCGTTCTCGATCTGCAGCAGCGTGGTGGCCAGCTGGCTGTAGTCGCCACCGGGGTTGCGCACCCCCACTGCCTCATAGGCCGGGTAGGGCCGGGTCAGCGCCTCGTGCAGCGAGTTGGCGTAGCTCTCCAGGCTGTTGTAGCTGACGTTCAGCGAGGCCTGGGCCTCGCTCTGGTAGCCCAGCCGGCCCATGCGCAGCGTGGTGCCGTGCGGCATGTGCAGCGTGCCATTCGTGCTGTGCACGCCGGGCATGGCCTGCAGGCCATGGTCGCGGCCGGCCACGAAGCTGCCGCACACCGCCGGGCTGGCGCCGAACAGGTACAGCAGCACGAAGGCATGGCGGCGGAAGTTGCGGATCAGCGCGAAGTGCTGGTCGTTGTCCAGCCCGGGCAGCGACCAGTTGTAATGGATGCCGCTGATGGTCTGCATGCGCCGGCCGTAACGGTGGCCCAGGCCCATGCGGTAGACGCTCTTGGCGCGGCCCACGTTGCTGCCGCCGTAGCGGCCCAGCGGGATGGTCTCGTCGGTGGGCAGGCCGCAGGGCATGCTGCCGACCCACAGCTGCTCGTCGCCGGGCTCGGTGCCCATGGCGCGGTAGGTGGCCTGGTGCACTTCGGTCAACTCGGCCAGTGCGGCGTCGACGCTGCCCTGCACGCCGGTGATCAACTCCAGCTGGCTCTCGCTGTAGTCGGTGGTGATGTGCGGGTGGGTCAGCGCCGAACCCAGCGCCGCAGGGTGCGGGGTGAGCGCCAGGCCGCCGCCGGGCAATGCGCGCAGGCTTTCTTTCTCGATGCCGCGGCGGATGCCTGCCAGCCTTGCCAGCGGCAGGGCACGCAAGCGGTCGTGCAATGCTGTCACTGGCCGTCTCCTCGTTTTTTTGAATCCGGTCGCCACGCTAACAGAGGCGGTTGACCGCTGCCGGGCGACGGGTTGACGGTGTTTGTGCTAGCCGCGTGCGGCCGGCTGGGGCACCAGCGCCAGGCGCAGCGCGGCCGCGCAGCACAGCATCGCCGCCCATTGCGGCACGCCTAGCGGCTCGCCGTGCACCAGCGCGCCCACCACCATCGCCACCACCGGCACCAGGATGGCCGACAGCCCGGCCACGCTGGCCGGCATCAGCCCCACCACCGCAAACCAGGCGGCGTTGCCGATGGCCATGGGCACCAGGGCGATGTAGAGGATCAGCGCCATCGTGCCGGCCGACGGCAGCACCCAGGGCCCGGGCGGCGCCAGCAGCACCGCGCCCACCGCCGTGGGCACGGCAGTGACCAGCAGCTGCCAGCCCGACAGCACCAGCGGGTGCACGCCCACGTTGCCGCGCTTGAGGATCAGCGTGCCCACCGCCCAGCCGATGCCGGCGATCAACCCCAGCGCCACGCCCAGCGGCGCCTGCGCATATACGCCCAGGCTGCGCCAGGCCAGCAGGATGACGGCGGCCGCGCCAAGCGCCAGCGCCAGCAGCAGGCGCTTTCCCAGCCGTTCACCCAGCACCGCCCAGCTGATCAGCGCCGCCCACAGCGGCATGGTGAAGCCCAGCACCGCTGCCTGGCCCGACGGGATCATCACCGCCGCATAGGTGCTGGCGATGTTCCACAGCAGCAGATAGCAGGCGGTGGCCATGCCCACGGTGCGCCAGTGGCGGCGCGGGATCTCCAGCGACAGGCCGCGCGCCCGCGCCACCGCCAGCAGGGTGAGGCCGGCGATGAACACCCCCACCGCGCGGAAGGTCCACACCGACACCTCGCGCACCACCACCGGAAACAGCGACCAGTTGGTGCCCCACACCAGCGTGATGATGGCCAGCAGCACCAGGGCG
>JBBRVT010000606.1:0-2514 GCA_038246615.1 Burkholderiales bacterium | reverse complement strand
TCGGCGTCGATGGCGCGGAACAGCGGGTCGTCGATGCCGGTGGCCGTCATCGCGGCCAGGCGCGCCTGGGCCTTGGCCGGGCTCAGCTGGAAGCGGTCGCTGGGCGAATGGCAGTCGGCGCAGGACCGGCCGTTGCCGCCCAGCCCCACCAGCTGGCGGTCGTGGAAGTTGACCTTGCCGCGGCACAAGGGGCCGGTCTGGGTGGTGGCCAAGGTGGCGTCGGCCGTGAGCGTGCAGCCGTCTTCGTCCAGGGCCACCTTGTCGCCACCACCGCAAGCGGCCAGCAGGGTGGCGGCCAGCAAGAGAAGTGCATATATCAACACCTGGCGCCGCGGACGGTGGGGGAAACAAGGGTTGGGGCTGATGAGGTTCATGGGGGGTGCGGCTCCGTCAGGCTGGGGTCGGCCGCAGGGCGCAGACCGGCACGCCACAATGGCTCGCGCGCCGCCTCGCCGTCTTGAATGGCGCCTGAACGATTCCTGAAACTTCCTTGAAGCTGCGCCATGCCCGCGTCTGAAAGGCTTGCTTTTGGCGACTTCACGCTGCAGCGCTCGCAGCAGCGTGTGCTGCGCGGCGACGGCAGCGAACTGGCCCTGACGCCGCGCCTGTTCAGCGCCCTGCTGCTGTTTGTCGACAACCCCGACACGCTGCTGGACAAAGAAACGTTGCTGCACACGCTGTGGCCGGGGCTGGTGGTGGAAGAGAACAACCTCAGCCAGACCGTCTCGAGCCTGCGGCGCGCGCTGGGCGACGAACCTGCCGGCAGCCGTTACATCCAGACGGTTGCGCGGCGTGGGTTTCGTTTCATCGCGCCGGTGACGCTGCTGGATGATGCACAGCCGTTACCGGCGGCGGTCGCCGCCGATCCGCCGCTGGCACCGGAAACGACAACAGCCGAGCCGGCTGCGCCCGTCATCCCCGGCACCACAACGCGCCAGGGTCGGCGCCTGGCGCTGGCTGGCGGTTCAGCTGCGGCGGTGGTTGGCACGGTGCTCTGGCTGCGCGGATGGGGCCCGGCCGAAGAAAGCCCGCTGGCTCGTGCCACCCTGGCCGTCTTGCCCTTCAAGCCTCTGGCCGCCGAAAGCCGCGACGAACTGCTGGAGCTCGGCATGGCCGACAGCCTGATCACCCGCCTGTCGCTGGTGCCGGGGCTGGTGGTGCGCTCGGTGGGCTCGGTGCGGCGCTACGCCGACACCGAACAAGACCCCGTGCGCGCCGCTCGCGACCTGGACGTGGACTGGATCGTCGACGGCTCGCTGCAGCGGCGTGGCAGCCAGCTGCGCGTGAGCGCACGCCTGCTGCGTGCCAGCGACGGCAGCGCGGCCTGGAGCGACAGTTTCGACGCCCAGTTCACCGGCGTCTTCGACATGCAGGACAAGATCTCCGCACGGGTGCTGCAAGCCCTGGCGCCGCGCCTGCAGGCCGCTGCCGGTGTGGCCGCCGGGCTGCCCGACAAGCCCTTGGGCGGCACGCGCAACACCGACGCCTACGAGCTGTACCTGGCCGCCACGCGGCATGCACAGCCGCGGCGTGGCGACAGCCTGCGCAAGAGCATCGCGCTGTTCCGCCAGGCGCTGGACCTGGACCCGGGTTATGCGCTGGCCCATGTCGGCCTGGCCGAGGCGCTGCGTGAAACCCTGCTGGCGGCCGATGCCCAAGCCACCGATGTCTTCCTGCCTGCGCGACAGGCCGTGCAGCGCGCGCTGGCGCTGGCGCCCGACCTGGCCGAGGCGCTGTCCGAGCAGGGCTTCAGCCTCTACTTCTTCGACTTCGACTGGCCGGGCGCAGAACGCGGCTTTCGCCGCGCGCTGGCGGTGAACCCGAACGTGGCCATGGCGCACTTCGGACTGGCGCAGCTGCTGTTGACGCAGGACCGGCCCGACGAAGGCATGCAGCACCTGCGGCTGGCACGCGAGCTGGACCCGATGTCGCCTTTCCTCAACTCGCTGGAAGCCGGTTACCTGCTGGCACGCGGCCAACGCGAGGCCGCGCGCCTGCGTTTGCAAAGGGCCTTCGACATCGCACCGGACTTTTTCCTGGCCCACCGCACGCAGGCCTTGCTGCACCTGGCCGATGGCCAGCCCGATGCTGCCCTGGCGGCGCTGCGGCGGACGGCAGAGCAAGCCGGCGGCAACAGCCGGCCGCAGGCCCTGCTGGGCATGCACCTGGCCCGGCTGGGCCACCAGGCCGAGGCGCGCCAGATCCTGGACCAGCTGCTGCAGCGCGCCCAGCAGCGTTTTGTGCCGCCCATCTCGCTGGCCGTGCTGCACAGCGCACTCGGCGAAACCACGCTGGCGCTGGACGCGCTGGATCGTGCGTATGCCGCGCACGACACCCAGCTGGTGTTCCTGAAGGACGACCCCCGCTGGACGAGCCTGCGCGACGAGCCGCGTTTTGTGGCCCTGCTGCGCAAGCTGAAGCTGGACCACTACGGGCCGGGGCTGTCGCCCAGCTGATAGGCGCCAGCAGATGGACTAGGCTGGAGCCTGCGCATCAGAGACGACCCCAAGGCCG
>JBBRVT010000605.1:0-2520 GCA_038246615.1 Burkholderiales bacterium | reverse complement strand
CGAGCGCCGGGCCGCTGCCGAGCCGGCGCGCGATTCCCCTGGGGGATGATCGGCCGACATACCCGGCGGACGAGGGGCCGAGATGAACGGGCTGGGCTGGGCCGAACTGGCGGGTCTCTGGGGCCATTTCATGCTGCTGTCAGTGCTGGCGGTGGGCGGCGCCATCACCACCGCGCCCGACATGCAGCGTTACCTGGTCGGCCAGCACGGCTGGATGACCGACGCGCAGTTCACTGCCGGCGTGGCCATCGCCCAGGCTGCACCGGGGCCCAACATCCTGTTCGTGGCGGTGATGGGCTGGCATGTGGCGGGGGTGGCCGGCGTGCTCGCCACCATGGCCGGCATCCTGGGGCCGTCGTCGCTGCTGGCCTTCGCAGTGGGGCGCTACGGCCGGCGGCGCGCCGATGCGATCGGGCTGCGGGCCTTCACCGCCGGGTTCGCGCCGCTGACGCTGGGCCTGCTGCTGTCCACCGGCTGGGTGTTGACGGCGCCGGTGCGGGCCGAGTGGGCGGCCGTGCTGCTGGTGCTGGGCACGGTGGTGATGAGCGTGCGCACCCGCGTCAGCCCGATGTGGCTGATCGCCGCCGGGGCGGTGGTCGGCGCGCTGGCGCTGTGACCGGGCCGATGTGAGCGGGCCGACGTGACCGGGCCGATGTGACCGGGCCGATGTGACCAGACTGATGCAAGCGGGCTGATGCTGCCATGACCACGGTGTTCGCCGACATCCAGCAGCTGCCTCTGTTCGTGGCGGCGGGCCTGCTGCTGAACATCACGCCGGGCGTGGACATGGCCCTGGTGCTGCGCTGCAGCGCAGCGCTCGGGCTGCGGGCCGGTGCAGCCGCAGCGCTGGGCATCAGCGCCGGCTGCTGCGTACACATCGCCGCCGCCACGCTGGGTGTCAGCGCACTGCTGGCCGGCGCGCCGATGGCCTTGGCAGCACTGCAATGGCTGGGCGCTGCCTACCTGGTGTGGCTGGGCATCGGCCTGCTGCGCAGCCGTGCGGCACCCGGTGCGGCCGGGACGCCCGGCAGCAGCGCAGGCAGCAGCGCAGGCAGCTGGCGGCATCTGTTCGCGCAGGGCTTTCTGACCAATGCGCTGAACCCCAAGGTGGCGCTGTTCTTCCTGGCCTTCGTGCCGCAGTTCATCCGTGCCGACGCGGCCCATCCGGCGGGGGCGTTCGTGCTGCTGGGCAGCGTGTTCATCATCAACAGCACGCTGGTCAACCTGTCGATCGCCGCAGCCGCCGCCGCGCTGCGCCGCCGCCTGGCCAGCCAGCCACGCTGGCAGCGGCTGGGGCAGTGGCTGAGCCGCGGTGCGGGCGCGCTGTTCGTGGCGCTGGGGCTCCAAATGGCGCTGAGCGCACCGGGGCGCTGACGACCGCGCGCACCCGGGACGCCTGACACGCTTGACACGCCTGACACGCCTGACACGCCAAAACCGTCAAACCGGCCGCAGCAACAGCCGCTGCACCAGCGGGTGCAGCACCTTCTTCTCGGTGGCGATGGCGTAGAACTGCTCTTCCAGGCCGTCGCCATCGGCAAAGCGCTGCAGGTCATAGCGCGAGACCAGCTTGTCGTGCGCCACCGCCGGCGCCGGGAACACGCCCATGCCGGCCGCGCCGAAGGTGACGAGCAGCGCGCTGTCCTCGAACTCTCCCACCACCAGGGGACGCACGCCACGGCGCTCGAACCAGGCATCGAGCCGCTGGCGCACGGCCGCGTGGCCGGTGGGCAGCAGCACCGGCAGCGCGGCCAGGTTGTGCGGGAAGCCTGCCGCCGCCTGCACCGCCAGCGCCGGCGGCGCGTACCAGGCCAGCGCCGAGCTGCCCAGCGGGTGGCTGTAGACCTTCAGGTTGCGGTTGGCCGGCGCCGGCCGGTCCGACAGCACCACGTCCAGCCGGTGCAGCGCCAGGTCGGCCAGCAGGCGGTCGAACTCGTCCTCGTGGCACAGCAGGCGCAGGCGGGGCGTGTCCATCACCGGCTCCAGCAGCTGGCGCACCACCAGCTTGGACAGCCCGTCGCTGATGCCCACGGCCAGCCGCACCTGGGGCGCAGCCACCGCGTCGCGCACCAGCGCGGGCAACTGCGCGCCCAGCGCAAAGATCTGGTCGGCCTGGCGCAGGGCGGCGTGACCGGCATCGGTCAGCATCAGGCCGCGGCCGGCGGGCTTGAGCAACTGCTGGCCCAGCGCGCGCTCCAGCTCGCGCACCTGGGTGCTCACCGTCTGCACCGCCATGCCCAGCCGGGCCGCCGCCCGGGCCATGCCGCCCTCCTTGGCGACGACCCAGAAGTAGTACAGGTGGCGGTAGCTGTAGTCGAGGCTCATATTCAGTCTACGCAGATTGATCTCTCAGGTATTGTCTGCTTTTTCGGATGAATTGAGGCACCTATCGTCTGTCCACCCCACCCGACGGAGCGACGCCATGCAAGTGATCTTCGAATCCCGCGACCCGCAAGCTGCCCAGCTGCGCCACCTGGCGGTGACACGGCTGCAATTCGTGCTGCGTCGCATCCGGTGGCT
>JBBRVT010000604.1:0-2525 GCA_038246615.1 Burkholderiales bacterium | reverse complement strand
GCCTCGCGGGTGTAGTAGCGGATGATGCCGCGCACCGCCGATTCGGTGACTTCCATCTCCTCGTCCTTGACGCCATTGTTCTTGGCCTGCTTGGGCAGCAGGTAACGCTGGGCGATCGAAACCTTCTCGTCCTCGGTGTAGCCCGACAGGCGGATCACCTCCATCCGGTCGAGCAGCGCCGGCGGGATGTTCATGCTGTTGGACGTGGCGATGAACATCACGTCCGACAGGTCGAAATCGACCTCGACATAGTGGTCGCTGAAGGTGTGGTTCTGCTCCGGGTCGAGCACTTCCAGCAGCGCCGAAGACGGGTCACCGCGGAAGTCCATGCCCAGCTTGTCGATCTCGTCGAGCAGGAACAGCGGGTTGCGCACGCCCACCTTGGTCAGGCTCTGCAGCACCTTGCCCGGCATGCTGCCGATGTAGGTGCGGCGGTGGCCGCGGATCTCGGCTTCGTCACGGACGCCGCCCAGGGCCATGCGCACGAACTTGCGGCCGGTGGCGCGCGCCACGCTCTGGCCCAGGCTGGTCTTGCCAACGCCCGGGGGGCCCACCAGGCACAGGATCGGCGCCTTGACCTTGTCGACACGCTGCTGCACCGCGAGGTATTCGAGAATGCGCTCCTTGACCTTGTCGAGGCCGAAGTGGTCTTCGTTCAGCACTTCCTCGGCCAGCGGCAGGTCGTGCTTGACCTTGCTCTTCTTGGCCCAGGGCAGGCCGATCAGCGTGTCGATGAAGTTGCGCACCACCGTGGCTTCGGCGCTCATCGGCGACATGAGCTTGAGCTTCTTCAACTCGGAGTCGGCCTTCTTGCGGGCCTCCTTGCTCATCTTGGCGGCTTCGATCTTCTTCTCGAGTTCCTCGAGGTCGGCACCCTCTTCACCGTCACCCAGTTCCTTCTGGATGGCCTTGACCTGCTCGTTCAGGTAGTACTCGCGCTGGCTCTTTTCCATCTGCCGCTTGACGCGGCCGCGGATGCGCTTTTCCACCTGCAGGATGTCGACTTCATGCTCCAGCAACTCCAGCAGCTTCTCCAGCCGCTTGGCCACCACGAACAGGTCGAGCACGCTCTGCTTGGCTTCGAGCTTGAGCGGCAGGTGCGCGGCGATGGTGTCGGCCAGGCGGCCCGGGTCGTCGATGCCGGCAATGCTGGTGAGGATCTCGGGCGGGATCTTCTTGTTCAGCTTGACGTACTGGTCGAACTGCTGCGTCACCGCGCGGCGCAGTGCCTCCACCTCGGGCGACGGCTCACCGGCGGGTTGCACCGGCACCACCTCGGCGGTGAAGTGTTCAGCGGTGTCGTGGATGGCCTTGGTCTCGGCGCGCTGCACGCCTTCGACCAGCACCTTCACCGTGCCATCGGGCAGCTTCAGCATCTGCAGGATGCTGGAGACGCAGCCGACCTCGAACATGTCGTCGGGCTTGGGCTCGTCTTTGCCGGCGGCCTTCTGCGCCACCAGCATGATCTGGCGGCCGGCTTCCATCGCGGCCTCCAGGGCCTTGATGGATTTGGGCCGGCCCACGAACAGCGGGATCACCATGTGCGGGAACACGACCACATCGCGCAGCGGCAACAGCGGCAGGGTGATGGGGTCAGGCGGAAGAATCGGATGTCCAGACATGAGGGAAACCTCTCTTTCTCAAGCCGACATGGGGCCTGAGCGGGCGAATGCAAGGACAGGGACGCCAGCGTGGCAGGCGTCCCCGGTGGCCTGGAACACAACCCAGGGGGCGACAGCAGAGATCAGGCGCTGGCCTTCTTTTCGCGGTAGACGAGCAGGGGCTTGGCGCCTTCTTCGACGATGTGCTCGTCGATCACCACCTTCGCCACGCCGTCCATCGTGGGCAGGTCGAACATGGTGTCGATCAGGGCGTTCTCCATGATCGAGCGCAGCCCGCGCGCGCCGGTCTTGCGCTTGAGCGCCTTGCGGGCGATGGCCAACAGCGCCGACGGCCGAACCTCCAGCTCGACACCGTCCATGCCGAACAGCTTCTGATACTGCTTGACCAGCGCGTTGCGCGGCTCGGTGAGGATCTGGATCATGGCCGACTCGGTCAGCTCGCCCAGCGTGGCCACCACCGGCAGGCGGCCCACCAGCTCGGGGATCAGGCCGAACTTGATCAGGTCTTCGGGCTCGGCCTCGCGGAACAGGTCGGCCGCACGCTTCTCGGTCTTGCTGTGCACGCTGGCGCCGAAGCCGATGCCGGACTTTTCGGTGCGGTTCTGGATCACCTTCTCCAGGCCGTCGAACGCACCACCGCAGATGAACAGGATGTTGGTCGTGTCGATCTGCAGGAAGTCCTGGTTCGGGTGCTTGCGCCCGCCCTGCGGCGGCACGCTGGCCATCGTGCCTTCCACCAGTTTCAGCAAGGCCTGCTGCACGCCCTCGCCCGACACATCGCGGGTGATGCTGGGGTTGTCGGCCTTGCGGCTGATCTTGTCGATCTCGTCGATGTAGACGATGCCGCGCTGCGCACGCTCGACGTCGTAGTTGCAGTTCTGCAGCAGCTTCTGGATGATGTTC
>JBBRVT010000603.1:0-2526 GCA_038246615.1 Burkholderiales bacterium | reverse complement strand
CGGGCCCAGCCTGGCCTGCGGCCCGGTGCTGGGCTGCAGTGCCGGCAACACCGGTGCGGTGGCCAGCTCGGCCAGCAGCGTGCTGGACGGTGTCGCCATCCTCGGCAGCAGCCTGCGCGCCGGCAGCGGCCGCATCCAGATCGACGGCCACAGCCTGGTCGGCTTCACCGACACCGCCGGCCTGCGCATCGCCGAGGGCAGCCAGCTCGAAGGCAGCCGCATCACCATCCGCGGCACGGTCGATGCCGGTGCCTACAGCACCGGCAACCTGCGCTACGGCGTGGTGGTGTCCGACAGCGGCCTGGCCGCCAGCGAGCAATTGCAGATCACCGGCAGCGTGCATGGCAACCAGCCGCAGGGCAGCGAGATGGGGGCCACCGGCGTGGACATCGGCCGCAACAGCCTGCTGCGCGTGGGTGTGGCCGGCGCCAGCCTGCCGGAAGACAGCAGCCCGCCCAGCCTGGTGATCGACGGCACCGTGGTCGATGAGGGCAGCGGCGATGGTGTGCTGCTGCACAAAGGGGTCCGCATCGGCGACGCCGGCACCAAGCTGGTGGCGCTGGGCGGTGCCGGCATCGACATCAGCGGCCAGGTCGACGCGCTTGGTTTTCACTACGGCATCCTGCTGGGCAGCGGTGCGGTCGAGATCGACGCCTCGGCCGGCAGCATGTTGCGACTTGCATCGGCCAACGACATGTTCATCACCGGCCGCATCCAGGCGCCCGCCGGCGGCAGCCTGGTCCTGTCGGCCCTGGGCAATCTTTCCATCGAGGGTGCGCAGATCGACGGCGCGCCTGCCACCGTGGCGCTGAGTGGCAGCATGGTGGGCATCGGCGCCTCCAGCGAAGCCGGCACGCGGCTGCAGTTCAGCAGCGACGCGCTGGTGTCGGTGCAGGCCGAGACCTTCATGTCGGGATTGCAGGCGTTCGACGACGACTTCGACGGAGAACAGTCGGCCGCAGGCGGCGCCCCACCGAAGCGGGCGTTGGGCACCAAGCGTGCGCTGCTGGAAGCCGGCCAGCCCACGCTGGACGCGCTGACCGTGCTGTCCACCGCAGGCCGGCTGGAAATCGCTGCCGACAACGTTCTGCTGGGGACGGACGTGGTGCTGCATGCCGGCGCCAGCGACAACGCGCTGCGCATCACCGGCGCCACCGCCGGCACGCCGGTGCAGAACTTCGTCAATCTGGGTGGCGGCAGCGTGCTGCAGACGCCCAACGGCCACTGGCAGGTGGAAGCGGCCGATTCGCCCAACGACGGCGGCGGCAACAGCTTCCAGCCCGGCGGCCTGCGCGCCGACTTCTGGCAATACGGTGCCACGCCAGGCAGCACGCCGGCGGCGGCGGGCAACGGCTTCCTGTTCGCCGCCACGCCGGTGCTGGGGCTGCAGGCCACCAGCGAATCGGTGCTGTCCAGGCCGTACGACGGCAGCGACACGGTCGACCTGTCGGCGCTCAACCTCGGTGTCTCCGGCCTGCGGCCGGGCGAGACACTGGTGGACAGCCTGAAGCTGCAAGACCGCAATGCCGGCGAGGCCAAGACCCTGCTGCCGTCTGCGGGTGCGCTGGGCAACACCGTGGTCGCCAGCGACGGCACGCCGATCTTCGGCTACGCCTTCAACACGCCCACGTTGCAGGTCAGCGTGGCCCCGTTGACGCTGAACCTGCTGGACGTGCTGGCCGCCAGCAAGGTCTACGACGGCGGCACCGTTGCGGCCATCACCCGCTGGCGGCTGTCGGGTGTGCTCGAGGGAGAACAGGTCAACGTGGCCGCCGGCAGCGCCAGTTTCGGCGACGCCAATGTGGGCACCGCCAAGCTGGTGACCGCCAATGCCACCGCCCTGGGCGGGCAGGATGCCGGCAACTACCGGCTGGCCGCCAGCAGCGCCAGCACCACCGCCGACATCACCCCGGCCACGCTGCGCTACCAGGCCGACGCGCAGGCGGCGGTGCGCGGCGCCACGCTGCCGGTGCTGACCGGCGCGGTGCAGGGCCTGGTCAGCGGCGAGACCCTGGCCAGCGCCACCCAGGGGCAGCTGCTGTTCCAGACGACGGCCACGGCAGAGTCGGACGCCGGCCTGTACGCCGTCAACGGCAGCGGGCTCACTGCGCAGAACTATGTGTTCACCCAGGCGGCGGGCAATGCCGCCGCGCTGGCGATCACGGTACCGCCGCCACCCCCTCTTCCGCCGGCGGTTCCCGAGTCGGCGATTCGCGAGGTCAACGCGCTGGTGACGCTGGACGCCGTGGCTGCGGTGCTCCCCACGGCGCAGGGCAGTTCGGCCGGTACCGGCCGGGCGCTCGACGCGTTGCCTGGCCTGCAGGGCGACAGCCGCAGCGGCAGCTTCGGCACCCTCGACCTCGACAGCCTGCCCAGCGCCACCGTGGCGGCGGTGCTGGCCGCGCGCGATGCCTACAAGAAGACGGTGTTCCGCGACGCGCTCAACGAGCTGGAGGCCAACCCGGCCGCCGCCGATGCCGCCGGCTGTGCCACGGCCCAGCAGGCCGCCAGCGGCCAGTGTCTGGT
>JBBRVT010000602.1:0-2528 GCA_038246615.1 Burkholderiales bacterium | reverse complement strand
TGCCGCCGACGGCCCGCTTCCCCATCGTCGGCATCGGCGCATCGGCCGGCGGGCTCGAAGCGCTGGAGCAGTTCCTCAAGGGCGTGCCGCCCGCCAGCGGACTGGCCTTCGTGGTGGTGCAGCACCTCGACCCCACGCACAAGGGGATCATGGTCGAACTGCTGCAGCGTTGCACGCCCTTGCCGGTGCGGCAGATCACCGACCGCATGACGGTCGAACCCGATCACGTGTACGTCATCCCGCCCAACCGCGACCTGTCGATCCTGCACGGTGTGCTGCACCTGTTGGAGCCGGCCGCGCCGCGCGGGCTGCGCCTGCCGATCGACTTTTTCCTGCGCTCGCTGGCCGCCGACAGGCAACAGCGCAGCATCGGCGTCATTCTCTCGGGCATGGGCTCTGACGGCACGCTGGGCCTGCGCGCCATCAAGGAAGTGGCCGGCGCGGTGTTCGTGCAGAGCCCCGCCAGCGCCAAGTTCGAGGGCATGCCGCGCAGCGCCATCGGCGCCGGCCTGGCCGACCGGGTAGCCGCTGCCGAGGACCTGGCTGGCCAGATCGTCGCCTACCTGCGGCACGTGCCGCTGCTCACGGCACGGCCTGACGCCATGCCTGACACCATGCGTGACGCCATGCGTGACAGCATGCCTGAGGGCACCCGGCCCGATGCCGAGCTGCCCGACACCGAGCAGAGCGGGCTGGAGAAGGTGGTGCTGCTGCTGCGTGCCCACACCGGGCACGACTTCTCGCTCTACAAGAAGAGCACCCTGTACCGCCGCATCGAGCGCCGCATGGGCCTGCACCAGTTGGCCAAGATTGCCGACTACGTGCGCTACCTGCGCGAGAACACGCAAGAAGGCGAACTGCTGTTCAAGGAACTGCTGATCGGCGTCACCAATTTCTTTCGCGACGCGCCGGTGTGGGAGCAGCTGGGTACCGAGGTGCTGCCCGCGCTGTTGGCCGCCCGCCCGGCGGGCGCCGTGCTGCGGGCCTGGGTGCCGGCGTGCTCGACCGGAGAAGAGGCGTACACGCTGGCGATGGTCTTTCGCGAGGCGGTCGAGCAGGCGCAGCAGCGACCGGGCAAAGCCGCGAACTGGTCGTTGCAGGTGTTTGCCACCGATCTCGACAAGGACGCCATCGACAAGGCCCGCAACGGCGCCTACCCGGCCAACATCGCCGCCGATGTCACCGAGGCGCGGCTGAACCGGTTTTTTGTCCCCGACGCGCGCGGCTGGCGGATCGGCAAGGAGATCCGCGAGATGGTGATCTTCGCGCCGCAGAACCTGGTGGTGGACCCGCCCTTCACCAAGCTCGACCTGCTGATCTGCCGCAACCTGCTGATCTACCTCGAGGCCGATCTGCAGAAGAAGCTGCTGCCGCTGTTCCACTACAGCCTCAACCCCGGCGGCGTGCTGGTGCTGGGCAGCGCCGAAACCACCGGCCCGGCGAGCGACCTGTTTGATGCGGTGCCCGGCAAGAACCGCATCTACCGGCGCAAGGCGGCCGTGCTGCCGCCCGACCTGGTCGAGTTCCCGGCAGCCTTCGCGCAGCGGCGCGCCGACGGGCCTGCGTCCCACAGCCCGGCCAGCCGCCCGTCCGTGCCCGTGGCGCCCGCCGAGCCCAACCTGCAGGCGCTGACCGATGCGCTGGTGCTGCGCCGCTTTTCACCGGCGGCAGTGCTCGCCACCGCCCATGGCGACCTCGTGTACACCAGCGCCAAGACCGGCAAGTACCTCGAGCCGGCCACCGGCAAGGCCAACCTGAACCTGTTCGCGATGGCGCGCGAAGGCCTGGCCGGCCCCCTGGTCGAAGCCTTTGCGCGCACCGTGCGCCAGCAGGTGGCGGTGGTGCTGAAGGGCTTGCGCGTCGGCAGCGACGGGGGCACGCACACGGTGGATGTGACCGTGCAATCGCTGACCGAGCCGGCCGCGCTGGCCGGCATGGTGCTGGTTGTGTTTACCGATGTGGCCGCGGTGGCAGCCGCCACACCCGGCCGGGCGCCTGCCAAGGCGCGGGGCAAGGCGCCGCGCGAAACAAGCGATGACGGCGCCGACTTCGGCACGGATGCGGGCATGGCCGTTGGCGCCGAACTGCTGGCTGCGCAGACCGAAGAAACCGCGCGGGCGCGCGAAGAGCTGCAGGCTGCACGCAAAGACATGCTGGTCTCGCAGGAAGAGCTCAGATCGACCAATGAGGAACTGCAGAGCACCAATGAAGAACTGCAAAGCACGAACGAAGAACTGACCACCTCGAAGGAGGAAATGCAGTCGATGAACGAGGAGCTGCACACCGTCAACCAGGAACTCACGACCAAGGTGGACGAACTCTCGCTGGCCAGCGACGACATGAGCAACCTGCTCAACAGCACCGATATCGCCACGCTGTTTCTCGATAACGAACTGAAGGTGCGGCGCTTCACGACGCAGGCCGCCAGCATCGTCAAGCTGCTCCCCGGCGACGCGGGCCGGCCCATCACCGACCTGGCCAACGTGTTCAACACCCCGGCGCTGGCCGACGACGCGCGCGAGGTGCTG
>JBBRVT010000601.1:0-2537 GCA_038246615.1 Burkholderiales bacterium | reverse complement strand
TCCTGCCCAGCTGCACCCGGTGCAGCAAGCCTTCATCGACACCCAGGCTGCGCAGTGCGGCTACTGCCTCAACGGCATGGTGATGGCCACGGTGGCGCTGCTGCAGCGCCACCCGCAACCCACCGACGCCCAGGCCCGCACGGCATTGCAGCACCACCTGTGCCGCTGCGGCACGCACATCGAGATCCTGGCGGCGGTGCAGCGGTCGGCCGTGCTGATGGCGGCTGTGCTGACGGTGGCTGATCTGCTGCCCACCGGCGCCGCGCGATGAGCTTTCGCGCCGCCGCCTGGCACAGCCGTGCTGATTTCCGCGCTGCCAGCGGCGTGCTGCTGGTGCTGCGTGACCCGCCCACACCGTCACCGCCTGCCAGGGGCCAGCCGCCAGCGGTGCCCGGCAACCCGGCCGAGGGGCCGGAGATCCTGCTGGCCCTGGTCGACGAAGGTGGCGGCCGGCTCACGGCCACCGCGCTGGCCGGCCATGTCGACCTGGGCACCGGCATCCGCACCGCCTATGGCCAGATCGTCGCCGAGGAGCTGGGCCTGCCGATGAGCGCGGTGCAGGTGATCCTGGGCGACACCGCGCGCGCGCCCAACCAGGGGCCCACCATCGCCAGCACATCGCTGCAACTGCATGCCCAGCCGCTGCGGGTGGCAGCGGCCCAGGCGCGGGCCTGGCTGCTGGCGCAGGCGGCGGTGCAGCTGGGCGTGGCCGGCGGGCAACTGCGCAGCGACGGTGATGTGCTGGTGGCGCCCGACGGCCGCCGCCTGCCTGCTGCCAGCCTGCTGTCCGGCGGCCATGCCGAGCTGCTGCTCGACCTGGCCACGCCCACCAAGCCGGTGGCCGACTACACCCTGGTCGGCACCAGCGCGCTGCGGGTCGATCTCATTGCCAAGGTCAGCGGCGAGGCGGTCTACGTGCACGATGTGCGCCGCCCCGGCATGCTGCACGGCCGGGTGCTGCGGCCGCCCTATGCCGGGCTGGATGCCGGGCCCTTCGTCGGCACCAGCTTGCTGTCGGTGGACGAGGCGTCCATCGCGCACCTGCCGGGCATCGTCTGCACGGTGGTGCAGGGCGACTTCATCGGCATCGTCGCCCAGCGTGAAGAGCAGGCAGATGCGGCCATGCACGCGCTGCGGGTGCAGTGGAAGCCGCACACGCCGATCGCGCCGCTCGACGACCTGGCGGCGGCCATCAGCGCCCACCCGTCCACGCCGCGGGTGGTGGCACAGCAGGGCGACGTGGCGCAGGCGCTGGCCGGTGCCGCGCAGCGCTTCGAGCGCAGCTATGTCTGGCCCTACCAGCTGCATGCGTCGATCGGCCCCAGCTGCGCGGTGGCCGAATGGCATGGCGAGCAACACAGCCCCGCGGCCACCGTCTGGGCCGGCACCCAGAACCCGCATGTGCTGCGCGCCGACCTGGCCCGGCTCACCGGCCTGGCCGACACCGCCATCAGCGTGGTGCGGCTGGAGGCATCGGGCTGTTACGGCCGCAACGGCGCCGACGACGTGGCCGCCGATGCATTGCTGCTGGCCCGTGCGGCGGGTGCGCCGGTGCGGGTGCAGCTGACGCGGGAGCAGGAGCACGCCTGGGAGCCCAAGGGCGCGGCCCAGCTGATGACGGTGCACGGTGGCCTGGGCGCAGACGGCACACCGATGGGCTACGACTTTGCCACCAGCTACCCCAGCAACGGCGCGCCGACATTGGCGCTGCTGCTCACCGGCACGGTGCCGGCAGTGGCCCAGGCCTTCGAGATGGGCGACCGCACCGCAGTGCCGCCCTACAGCTATGCCGACCAGCGCATCACGGTGAATGACATGGCGCCCATCCTGCGCGCCAGCTGGCTGCGCGGGGTGTCGGCCCTGCCCAACAGCTTTGCCCATGAAAGCTACATCGACGAGCTGGCCACCGCCGCCGGTGTCGACCCGGTGGCGTACCGCCTGCGCCACCTGCCCGATGCCCGCGCAGCCGAGCTGCTGCGCGCCACCGCCGACAAGGCCGGCTGGTTGCCCCACACCGCGCCGCAGCAGCAGCCGGCGCAAGGCGCGCAGGGCGAGTGGCTGCAGGGCCAGGGCGTGGCTCATGCGCGTTATGTGCACAGCAAGTTCCCCGGTTTCGGCGCGGCGTGGGCCGCCTGGGTGGCCGACGTGCAGGTCAACAAGACCACCGGCGAGGTGCATGTGCAGCGGGTGGTGGTGGGGCATGACGCCGGCCTGATGGTCAACCCGCTGGGGGTGACGCATCAGGTGCACGGCAACGTGCTGCAGACCACCAGCCGGGCGCTGAAGGAGCGGGTGCGCATCGACCCCGACAGCCGCACCGTGGCCAGCCGCGAATGGGGCAGTTACCCGATCCTCAGCTTCCGCGAGGTGCCGGTGGTCGAGGTGTTGCTGATGCCGCGCCCCGGCGAGCCGCCGCTGGGCGTGGGTGAATCGGCGTCGGTGCCCGGCACGGCGGCGATCGCCAATGCCATCTTCGACGCCACCGGCGTGCGCTTCCGCCAGCCGCCGTTCACGCCCGAGGTGGTGCGCGCGGCGCT
>JBBRVT010000600.1:0-2541 GCA_038246615.1 Burkholderiales bacterium | reverse complement strand
TCGGCGACGGCACCGGTGCGGACGACGCCGGGGGTGTCGGCCGCCGCCCGCACTGGGGCCAGGCCGGCAAAGACCACGCCAGCGCCGCCGCCGACGATCACCAGACGCACATCGGCCAGGGCCGGGTGCGTGAAGCGCAGTCGTGCAAAGGCCGACACCAGCCGCGACAGGTTCTTGCTCGGGTTGGCACTGCCGACGGCCAGCAGGAAACGCGTGCCGCGCAGGCCGAGGCGGTCGAGCACGGTCGCATCAGCCTGCACGGCGTCGAGCTGCCCGGCGCCGGCCCGGACCACCTGCAGCCGTGCCGGCGCCAACGGCAACACGGCCGCCAAGCGCTGGCGCGAGAAGGCCGACACCGTCAGCAGCAACTCGGCGCGCCGCGCCAGGCGCCGGAACAGCCAGCGGTACCAGAGCCGGAAGGCGGCGGTGTAGGCCTCGGGCCGGTCCCACAGCGCGGCGTCGTGCAGGGTGGCCACCTGGGCGCGGGCAAAGGCGGGTGCGGCGCCAGCCAGGTTCAGCAGCAGGCCGTCGCGCGCGGCGCGGGGCAGCGCCCACTGTTCCCAGGCATGGCCGTGACCGCCGGGCACCGGGCGCACCTGCACCGAGCGCAGCCGCGGTGCGGTGGTGCCGACGGGCAGCAGCAGTTCGGCACGCAGGCCGGGCGCGGCGCCAGCGGCCAGGCGCGCGTCCAGCGCCTGCAGCAGGCAGCCGGCGTGGCGCTGCACACCGGTCGTGCGCTGCGTCAGGAAGCGGCCGTTGAGATAGAGCGTGCGCATCGTCGGCAGCGACTCAGGCGGCGGCGGGCGAAGATGCTGCCGGCGGAGTGGCCACGGCAGGCGGCGTTGTCGCTGGCGCCGGCCCTGCAGCCCCGACCGGAGCCGCCGCGGATGCGGGTTCCGCGGCGGGCGGCGCCGGCGCGAACTCCGGCACCCACTGCGTCAACAGTCGACGCGCCTGCGCGTCGTCCAGCAGACCGGCCGCGGCCTGCAACTCGTCCAGCAGCGCCACCGGGCCGTCGCCGCGCAGCTGCGCCAGGCGCAGCCGCGGGTGGGCCGTCGGCAGCGTCGTGTCGGCGTCGGCCAGCAGTTCCTCGAACAGCTTTTCGCCGGCACGCAGGCCGGAGAAGACGATGCCGATCTCGTCAGGCCCGTGCCCGGCCAGGCGGATCAGGTCGCGCGCCAGGTCGGCAATGCGCACCGGCTCGCCCATGTCCAGCACCAGTACCTGTCCGCTTTCGCCCATCGCCGCGGCCTGCAGCACCAGGCGCGCGGCCTCGGGGATGGTCATGAAGTAGCGAATGATGTCGGGGTGGGTGACGGTGACCGGCCCGCCGCGCGCGATCTGTTCCTTGAACTTCGGGATCACGCTGCCGCTGCTGCCCAGCACGTTGCCGAAGCGCACCGCCATGAAGCGTGTGCCCGGGTGGCGTGCGGCCAGGGCGCTGACGACCATCTCGGCGGCGCGCTTGCTGGCCCCCATCACGTTGCTCGGGTTGACGGCCTTGTCGGTGCTGACGAGCACAAAGCGCGCTGCCCCCGCAGCGGCCGCGGCCTGCGCCGCCTGGCAGGTGCCCAGGGTGTTGTTGCGCAAGGCGGCGGCGGCGTTGTGGTCTTCCAGCAGCGGCACATGTTTGTAGGCCGCGGCGTGCAGCACCAGCTGCGGCCGCCAGCGCAGGCACAGCGCACGCAACTGCGCCCCGTCCTTGACGTCGGCCAGCAGCGGCACCAGGGGCAGGCCGGGGTGCAAATCGGCCAGTTCCTGCTCGATGGCGTAGAGGTTGAACTCGGCATGGTCCAGCAGCAGCAGCCGTGCCGGCGCCAGCCGTGCCACCTGGCGGCACAGCTCGCTGCCGATGCTGCCGCCGGCCCCGGTCACCAGCACCACCTGGCCGCGCACGGTGTCGCCCAGTGCGGCCGGGTCCAGCAGCACCGGCTCGCGGCCCAGCAGGTCTTCGGCCTCGATGTCGCGCAGGCGTTCGACGCGGCCGCGGCCCTCGCGCAGCTCGGCCGCGCTGGGCACCGTCAGCACCGGTAGCCCGGTGGTGGCAGCCAGATCCAGCGCGCGCCGGCGCTGCGCCGCGCTGGCTGCCGGCATGGCGACGATCAGGTGCGTGGCGGCACCCAGCCGCGCCTTGTCGCGCAGCAGGTCCAGCGGGCCCAGCACACGCAGGCTGGCGATGCGTGCGCCGCGCTTGGCGGGGTCGTCGTCCAGCAGGCCCAGCACCAGCCAGCCCTGGCCGTGAAGGCCGGCCAACAGCAGCCGCGCGGCTTCGCCAGCGCCCAGGATGAGGGCGCGGCGCGGCTCGGCAGCGCCGTCGGCTCCCCCGGCAATGCGGCTGCGCGCGTGCTCGTACAGCATGCGGTAGGCGATGCGCACGCTGATCAGACCCATCAGCGTGACGATGGGGTGCAGGGCCAGCACCGCTCGCGGCACCTTCACCAGGCCCAGACCCATCACCATCGCGGCGCTGCCCACGCCCGCCAGCAGGCAGACCAAAGTCAGGCGCTTGACCTCACCGAAGCCCGAGAAGCGCCACAGGCT
>JBBRVT010000599.1:0-2543 GCA_038246615.1 Burkholderiales bacterium | reverse complement strand
GCCTGAAGTTGGCGGAGCCCAGATTTTCTGGACGCCGCTGAGCCGTTTGGGCGCCGCAGCCTGCGTAAGCAGACAAGGCAGGCCCGGCATCCAACCTCGGCTCCGAGCATCCCGCCCATCCCTGGAGTCCACCCATGACTGTTCGTTCGTCCCTGATTCAACTGCGCCGCTGCGGCGCCCCGGCACTGGCCGCGCTGCTGGCTGTCCATCTGGCCGGCTGCGGCGGCGGTGACGACACCCCGGCTGCGGCCGGCGGTGGTGCCGCAGTGGCCGCCCCGCCCTTGGTCATCAGCGCCGCCAGCCCGGCCACGCTCAATGGCACGCTGGGCGAAACCACGGCCCAGTACGAGGCCGGCAGCAGCAACGAGGCGCTGGGCGGCTTTGCCAGCACCGACCCGTATTGCCGGGTGGCGGCCTATGGCCTGACCAACAGCGGCGACGGCAAGAAGTACTTCGTGGAGCTGGCGTTCCGCAAGACCGACCGTGCCATCGGCCTGGTCAACTTCGGTGATAACAGCAACCTGGCGACGCTGGCGCGGGTCGGGTCACCGACCACCGGCGTGGTGGTCGACATCGCCAACCGCCGCATCGGCTTCACCAACCTGGTGATCAGCTCCCTCAACACCACCATCACCTTGAACGGCACGCTGTCCTATCCCACGAACGTGGCGTCCGAGAACCGCGCCGCCTGCGGCTGAGCGGTCCGGCCACGCGGTCGGCCACGCGGTCGGCTCTTTATTCGGCTCTGCGGGTTCAGCAGGCTCAGCGTCGGCGGCGCGCCAGCACCGCGTCGCTCAGTGTCTGCAACACGCCCACCGAGTCGTCCCAGCCGATGCAGGCGTCGGTGATGCTCTGGCCGTAGACGAGCTGGGCCGGGTCGTCCTGGCCGGCGCTGAACTTCTGCGCACCGGCGTGCAGGTGGCTTTCCACCATCACGCCGAAGATGCAGCGGTCGCCCTCGGCCAGCTGCGTGGCGATGTCGCGCGCCACGTCGATCTGGCGCTGGTGCTGCTTGCTGCTGTTGGCATGGCTGCAGTCGACCATCAGATGGCAGGGCAGCCTGGCCGCGCGCAGCTCAGCACAGGCGGCGGCCACGCTGGCCTTGTCGTAGTTGGGCGCCTTGCCGCCGCGCAGGATGACATGGCAGTCCTGGTTGCCCTTGGTCTGCACGATGGCCACCTGGCCGTTCTTGTGCACCGACATGAAATGGTGCGGCCGGCTGGCGGCCTGGATCGCGTCGGTGGCGATCTTCAGGTTGCCGTCGGTGCCGTTCTTGAATCCGATCGGCGCCGACAGCCCGCTGGCCAGTTCACGGTGCACCTGGCTTTCCGTCGTGCGGGCACCGATCGCGCCCCAGCTGATCAGGTCGCCGATGTACTGCGGGCTGATCACGTCGAGGAACTCGCTGCCCGCCGGCACGCCCAGGCGGTTGATGTCCACCAGCAGTTGCCGCGCGATGCGCAGGCCTTCGTGGATGCGGTAGCTCTCGTCCAGGTAAGGGTCGTTGATCAGGCCCTTCCAGCCCACCGTGGTGCGCGGCTTCTCGAAGTAGACCCGCATCACGATCTCCAGCGTGTCGGCGTGCTTGGCGCGCTCGGCCTTCAGGCGGCGGGCGTAATCCAGCGCGGCGGCGGGGTCGTGGATCGAGCAGGGGCCGATCACCACCAGCAGCCGGTCGTCGCTGCCGTCGAGGATGCGGCGCACGTGTTGGCGCGTCTCGCCGATCAGCGTCTCCACCGGCGTGCCGGCGATCGGGAAGAAGCGGATCAGGTGCTCGGGCGGCGGCAGCGGTGTCACTTCCTCGATGCGCTGGTCGTCGGTCTGGCTGGTCTTCTCGCTCAGCGCATAGCCAAAGCCCGGCTCGGTGGTGCTGTTGGGGCTGCTGGGGTGTCGGGGGGCCATGGTCTGCTCCTGGGCTGCGGGATGGGTCGGGACGAAAAAAAACCGCCGGGGCTGCCGGCGGTTGGTCTGGTTGCTTGCAACGCTTGCGTGTCACGCGCGTTGGTTTCTCCAGCCGCCGGTGGGGGGCGAGAACCAAAAATACGCAAAGAAGAAGCGGTAGACAGGCATGGGACGAAAATGTAGCACGGGGTACCTGACGATTGGCTGATGCCTGCTTGATGCGGCGCCGGCTGCGGCCGGGAAAGCGGTCAGATTGGGCGTGCCCCACCCGTTGGGGATGTCGCAGCGGCTGCCGGGCCGGGCCCACACCTGGCTTGCCGTTGCTGCCCTCGTCAAATTGTTGAACAGCCGGCCGGCGGCCAGCATGCCATGCAGGCTGGTGTGCAAGCGCCCCAGCGAAGCCGCGCCGCTGGGCCGTCAGGCCGGCCACGCTGGCGGTTGCCAGCTTGGCCAGATTCACCAGCAGGGCCAGCATGTTGCAGACGCTGCGGATCGACGCCGCCATCGATCTCGCCCGTGCTGTAGACAGCCGTAAGGCTTCTGCTGCCTGATGATGAACCGCCGGGCCGCCCCAGGTTTCCTCATTCTGCCTCGGGGGGCCTGACGCGCAGCAGCAGGTCTGGGGGCGCTTCTAGGAGCCT
>JBBRVT010000598.1:0-2554 GCA_038246615.1 Burkholderiales bacterium | reverse complement strand
CTGGACCGCACCACCGGCGAAGAAGTGCTGGGCCTGCTGGACGCGCTGGTGCAGCAGTTGGGCAAGACCATCGTGATGGTCACCCACGACCCCAAGGCCGCCGCCCGCGCCGGCCGCGTGGTGCACCTGGAAAAAGGTGTGCTGGTCGACGACCAGCCGACCTGACATGTTCCTGTTCAAGCTGCTGCTGAAGAACGCCTTCCGCCACAAGCTGCGCACCGGCCTGACGGTGCTGGGCCTGGTGGTGGCGATCTGCGCCTTCGGCCTGCTGCGCACCATCGTCGACGCCTGGTATGCCGGCGTGGAAGGCAGCAGCAGCACCCGCCTGGTGGTGCGCAGCAACATTTCGCTGACCTTTCCGCTGCCGCTGAACTACGCCGAGCGGCTGCGCTCGGTGGAGGGGGTGCGCCAGGTCAGCTGGTCGAACTGGTTCGGCGGGGTGTACATCACCGAGCGCAATTTCTTCCCGCAGTTTGCGGTCGACCCGGCCACCTACCTGCCGCTGTACCCCGAGTACAAGATCCCCGAGGCCGAGCGCCTGGCCTTCCTGCGCGACCGCCAGGGCGTGCTGGTGGGCCGCAAGCTGGCGACCAAGTTCGACTGGAAGGTGGGCGACCAGATCCCGCTGCGCGGCACCTTCTACCCCGGCACCTGGACCTTCACGCTGCGCGGCATCTGGGACGGCGCCGAGGCCAAGACCGACGAGAGCCAGCTGCTGATGCACTGGGGCTACATCAACGAGAGGGTGCGCCAGAGCGCGCGCGGCCGCGGCCGCGGCGACGTGGTGGGCGTCTACATCGTCGGCATCGACGAGCCGGCCAATGCAGCGGCGGTGGCGCAGCGCATCGACAAGCAGTTCGCCAACTCGCTGGCCGAGACACTGACCGAGACCGAGGCCGCCTTCCAGCTCGGCTTCGTGTCGATGAGCGAGGCGATCCTGGTGGCGGTGCAGGCGGTGAGCCTGATCATCGTGGTCATCATCATGGCGGTGATGGCCAACACCATGACGATGACCGCCCGCGAGCGCCTGGCCGAGTACGCCACGCTGAAGGCACTGGGCTTTCCGCCCGGCTTCGTGGTGCGGCTGCTGCTGGGTGAAAGCCTGCTGATCGCCGCCATCGGCGGCGTGGCCGGGCTGCTGCTGACCTGGCCACTGGCAGCCGCCTTCCGCAGTGCGGCGGGCACGCTGTTTCCGATCTTCCAGGTGTCCAACCTGACGATGGCGCTGCAGCTGGCCGCCGCCCTGGTGGTGGGCCTGGTGGCCGCCGCCTGGCCGGCCTGGCGCATGGGCCGCATCGACATCGTCAACGGATTGCGCCACGTGGGATGAGGCAAGCCATGGTGATCGCAAGCGAGCGGGCCGAGCGCCGGGCCGCTCCCAAGCCGGCCCGCATCCCCTCGGGGGATCGGTCGACGTACCCGGCGACCGAGGGGCTCCATTGAAAGCTGTGCCGCTGAGCTACATCGCCCGCAACCTGTGGGTGCGGCGTGTCACCACGCTGCTGACGGCCGGCGGCATGGCCCTGGTGGTCTATGTGTTTGCCACCGTGCTGATGATGAGCGAGGGCATCCGCAGCACCCTGGTGGCCACCGGCCAGCCCGACAACGTGATGGTGCTGCGCCAAGGCGCCAGCGCCGAGATCAACAGCGGCATCGAGCGCAGCCAGGCGGCCATCCTGTCCACCCTGCCGGGCATCGCCACCGACAGCCTCGGCCGGGCGCTGCTCAGCGCCGAGCCGGTGGTGCTGATCAACCTGCCCAAGCGCAGCAACGGCAAGCCCAGCAATGTGACGGTGCGCGGCACCTCCGGCATCGGCCTGCAGCTGCGGCCCGGCGTGCGCATTGCCGAGGGCCGCATGTTCCGGCCCGGCACCAGCGAGATCGTGGTGGGCACCAGCACGGCCAGCGGCTTTGCCGGCATCGACATCGGCGCCAGCCTGCGCTTTGCGGGACGCGACTGGCTGATCGTCGGCCGCTTCGATTCCGGCCGCAGCGGCTTCGACAGCGAGATCTGGGGCGACGCCGAGCAGATGGCCCAGGCCTTCCGCCGCACGGTGTTCTCCATCGTCGTCTTCCGCCTGGCCGACAGCAGCCTGTTCGACAACGTGAAGGCCCGCATCGACGCCGACCCGCGGCTGGCGCTGGAGGCCAAGCCCGAGATCCGCTTCTATGCCGAGCAGAGCGAGGCGCTGGCCACCTTCATCAACATCCTGGGCCTGAGCCTGGCCGTCATCTTCTCGATCGGCGCGGTGGTGGGCGCGATGATCACGATGTTTGCCGCCGTGGCGCAGCGCACCGGCGAGATCGGCACGCTGCGGGCGCTGGGCTTCCGGCGCGGCGCGGTGCTGGCCGCCTTCCTGGTGGAAAGCCTGCTGCTGTCGGCCATCGGCGGCGTGGTGGGGCTGGCGGTGGCCAGCAGCATGCAGGCGGTGGACGTGTCGACCACCAACTTCCAGACCTTCGCCGAACTGGCCTTCCGCTTCGTGCTGACCCCCACGATCGCCTGGCAGGCACTGGCCTTCGCGCTGGCGATGGGCGTGGTGGGCGGCTTCAT
>JBBRVT010000597.1:0-2555 GCA_038246615.1 Burkholderiales bacterium | reverse complement strand
TGTCGGCCGGGGTGGTGATGGCGGCCATTCCGGCGGCAGTGGCGCTGCTCAGCCGCTGGTGGCTGGGCGCGCGCATCAACCGCCGCACCCTGGCCGCCATCGCCTGTGCCGCCCTGGGCATCGGCATGCTGGCCCTGGCCCGCACGCCGGACGGCAGTGCCCGGCCGGCGGCGCCCGGCCAGGCCGTGCTGGGCCATGCGCTGCTGCTGGTCGCGGTGTTCTGCGAGGCGGCCTACGTGGTCATCGGCAAGCGGCTGACCGGCAGTGTGTCGCCGCGCCGCATCAGTGCGCTGATCAACCTCTGGGGCCTGGCGCTGGTCACGCCGCTGGGGGTCTGGCAGGCCTGGCAGTTCGACTTCAGTGCGGTGCGCGTCGACACCTGGCTGCTGTTGCTGTTCTACGCGCTGGCGGCCAGCATGGCCACGGTGTGGCTGTGGATGCGGGGCCTCGCCCAGGTGCCGGCAACACAGGCCGGCGTGTTCACCGTGCTGCTGCCGATCACCGCCGCTGCGGTGGGCGTGCTGTTCCTCGGCGAGCCCTTCGGCGCCGGCCACCTGCTGGCCCTGGCGATGGCATTGACCGGGCTGCTGCTGGCCACCTGGCCCGGGCGCGGCACGGCGCCCGGCACGGCGCGGTAGTCAGCGCTCCTCGCCCCAGCTGGTATGGCGCACGACCAGCACCGTGGCCAGGCCGTAGGCAGCCATGCCCAGCGCGACCAGCGCGAAGATGGTCCAGGGCGCCGTGCCGGCCCAGGCCAGCGCGGCGCCGCCCACGGCCACCACCACCAGGCGCAGCGTGCCGGCCAGCACCGGGCCGAAGGCCTTGCCCGCGCCCAGTGACGAGAAATACAGGCACAGGCCCAGGCCGAACAGGCCATAGGCCGGCCCAACCCACTGGAAGTACAGCGCGGCCGAGGCGATCACCGCCAGGTCTTGCGTGAAACGCTCGGTCCACAGCCCGGGCGCCAGGGCCACCACCAGGCCGATCACCCCCAGCAGGCCGGCGGCTAGGGCGGCGGCTGTCCAGGCGGCCCGGCGCGCCCGCGCCACCTTGCCGGCGCCGATGGCCATGCCCACCAGCGGCACCGATGCCACGCCCACCGCAAAGGCGATCGGCACCAGCAGGAATTCCAGCCGCGTGCCGATGCCGTAGCCGGCCAGCGCGTCGGTGCCGAAGTGCGCCACCAGCCGAGTGAGGATCAGGATGGTCAGCACGGTCTGCAGCGGCGACAGGCAGGCCACCGCCCCCACCCGCAGGATGTCGCGCGCCAGCGGCCACTGCAGCGGCGTGCTGCGCAGCTTCAGCTGCACCTTGGCGCGGCACGACAGCAGCCAGAACAGCAGAAAGGCGGCGCCCAGGGCGCTGGCGCGCTCGGGCTGGCCGGCGCCGAAGGCCCGTCTCACCGCCGACGACACACCGCCGCCCATGGCGCCGGCCGACAGCATGGCCTGCAGCATCATCAGCGGAAACACCAGCGCCATGCCGGCCAGCGCGGCGGTGCCCATGCTGCCCACGTAGGCGGTCTCGGCGATGGCCGCCAGCGCGGTGGCCACCATCGCCAGCATGTTGGGAACGGCAAGGCGCAGCAGCGTGGGCAGCAGCGGCGCTGTCAGCAGCGGATCGGGCGGGCGCGCGGAGGTCGCAGCCGACGGCGCAGCAGGCGGGTCTAGGGCAGCAACTCTCACGGTGGTATTCTTTGGCTAGACTGATTGCATTTGCAATCATTGCACCTACAAGTGTTGCATGGAAACCGCCGACGCAGAGTCCCAGGGCTGCACCAACTTCAAGCTGCGACAGCTGTTGCGCAGCGTGTCGCGGCTGTACGACGCCGAGATTGGCCAGGCCGGGCTGAAGGGCTCGCAGTATTCGTTGCTGTCGCATGTGCTGGCGCTGGGGCCGATCGCACCGTCGGCGCTGGCCGGGCGCATGGGCATGGATGCGTCCACCCTCACCCGCAACCTGCGCCCGCTGATCGACAAGGGCTGGGTGCTGCAGGGCCCGGGTGCCGACGCGCGAGGCAGGTTGATCACCGTCACGCCCGCCGGCACCGCCAAGCAGGCCGAGGCGCGCGTGCATTGGGCGCGTGCGCAGCTGGCGCTGACCCAGCGCATGGGCGCCGAGCAGGTGGCGCAGCTGCACCAGCTGATGGCGCTGGCCCAGCAGCGCCTGCAGGATGCGCAGGTGGATCAGCCCACAGAACAGCCGACAGACAAGCCCACAGATCAGCCGGCAGACCAGCCGACAGATCAACCGGTCTAGGCGACGCCCGCCAAGGCGTCGGCCGTGGCTGCCAGCACGCCGCGTTCGGTGATCAGGCCGGTCACCAGCCGCGCCGGTGTCACGTCGAAGGCCGGGTTCAGCGCCGGGCTGCCGTCAGGCACCAGCTGCACCTCGGTCAGCCCGCCCAGGGCGTCGCGCCCGGTGATGTGTGTCACCTCACGCGGGCTGCGGTGCTCGATCGGGATCTCGGCCACGCCGTCCTGCACCGTGCGGTCCAGCGTGGACAGCGGCAGCGCCACATAGAACGGCAGGCCGTTGTCGCGTGCGGCCAGCGC
>JBBRVT010000596.1:0-2565 GCA_038246615.1 Burkholderiales bacterium | reverse complement strand
TGCGGGTGGTACTGCCAGGCCTCGAAGCTCAGCCCCAGCGGCGCCAGCTGCGCCATGCCCTGGCGGAAGGTGGCGTCGGCATACAGGCCCGGTGGCGGTTTGGTGTGGCTGTTGTGGATCAGCGGGCTGGCGTCCCGGCCGCCGGCGTGGCGGATGCCCTTGAAGCGGCCGTTGCCTGCCGCGACGTGCGCCGTCAGCACCTGCTGCACAGCCGCGCCCAGCGTCAGATCGGCATGGCCGACGATGCCGGCGCAGGCGCGCAGCTCGCCATAGGTGCCGCTGGCGCACATCGCGGCCACGCCATTGGCGAACTCGGTCTCGCCGACCGGGCGCAGCGCGGCGGGGCCGTCGGCGCGGTAGAAGGCCATGCAATCGACGAACACCGTGGCGACGATGCGGTGGCCGCTGCCAGTGTCGGCCAGCAGCTCGTCGAGCAGGTAGCGGTGGCGCTTGTGGTCCCACAGGTGGTGGTGCGGGTCGACGATCGGCAGCGCCGGTTCGAGGATCTGCTCGGCCGGCCCCAGCGCCAGCCAGGCGTCGTCGGGCAAGATGCCGGTGCCGATGGCGTCTTTCTGCTTCTCTGGCGCGGTGCCTGTCGTCATGGTTCGCTCCTGGGCATGGTCGGCCGATGATCCGCGCTGGGCGCCGGCGGCACTGTCACCCACAGGTCTGATCGCGGCCGGCTGCGGTCGGCGCACCGGCCGGCCCACCAACCGGCCCACCAACCGGCCCACCAGCCGGCTTCAGCCAGCGCCAGGTGGCCAGCCCGCCCAGCATGCCCAGCGCCAGCAGCAGGGTGGCCAGCCCGCGCAGCCCGAAGACGTCGAAGGCCGCACCGCCCAGCACCGGGCCCACGCTGGTGCCCAGCGCATAACCGGTGACCAGCAGCGCAATGGCCTTCACCAGCGCGCTGCCCGCCAACTGGTGGCCCAGCGCCACGATCATCAGCGTGTAGGCCGCACCGCCCACGCCGGCCAGCGCAAAGCCCACGCCCCACAGCACCCGGTCGGGTTGGTCGGCCCACAGCAGCAGCACGGCATTGGCCAGCAGCACCAGGCCCCAGGCCAGCAGCACGCTGCGGCGCACGCCCCAGCGGTCGGCCAGGTGCCCCGCCGGCGGCTGCAGCAGAGCGCTGCCGGCGCCGATCACCGTGCCCAGCCAGGCGGCCGATTCCATCGAGAAGCCCAGCCGCATCGACACCGACGGCAGCAGTGCCGACACGCCGCTTTCCATCATGCCGCTGAGCACCGCCACCCCCGCCAGCGGCCAGGCCACCGCCCGCCAGGCTGCCAGCGCCACCGCGCCCGTCTCGGCGACGCCGACGTCGTCCACCGGCTGTGCCGCCAACCGGGCCAGCGGCAGGCTGCAGGCCAGGGCCACGGCCATCAGCCCGGTGCTGACCCACAGCAATGGCCATTGCAGCCACAGCGCCAGCGGCAGCAGCGCCGGGCCGGCCATCAGGCCCAGGCCCACTGCCGTCTCGAACAGGCCGACGAAGTAGCCGCGCCGTGCCGGCGGTGCCAGCTCGGCCAGCCAGGCCTCGCCGGCCACCCACACCAGGCCGCCGCCCAGGCCCAGCACCAGCGCGCCGGCCAGCCAGCCGGCGTAGTGCTGGTGCCAGGGCATCGAGGACAGGGCCAGCAGGGACAGGCCGGTGGCGGCGATGATCACCCGCGCATGGCCATGGCGCGCCACCAGGCCATGGCTGCGCGCGCTGGCCAGCAGGATGCCGGTCCACATCGCGCTGGACAGCCCGCCCACCGCCAGCGCCGAGCGGCCTGCGGCGGTGGCCTGCAGCGCCAGGTAGGTCATCGCGCCGAATTCCGCCGCCACGAAGACGAAGTACACCGCCGGGATGATCCACAGCACCCAGGGCGTGCCCGGGCCGCCCGTCGTGCCCTGGCCGCCATGCGCGGCCTTGCCATGCGCCGTCACCGGCCGGTCGCCTGTCGGTGCATGGTTCAGTGCTTCAGCTGCAAGGTGCGGATCGCCATCCAGCCGGGAGCGCGCACCCGTCACCCAGGCCGTGGTGCGCCTGCCGTGCAACTGGCCAGGCCGTGATGGCACCGCGACGGTGCCCGGCCGGGCATGCGCGAAAGACGCTCACACGCTCAGCCCGGCGGCATCTGCAGCGGGTGCTGTGCCGCCACTTCCTGCGTGTACTGCGCGATCGGCCCGGCATGCACCACCTGGCCGGCAAAGCCGGCTTCGCTGCCGAAGTAGACCCAGACCTCTTGCTCATCCACACCGGGCGACACACCGGGCGACACAGCGGACAACCCGCCGGGCGCCGCGATCTGCGGGCGCACGCGGATGCGCCGGCGCTGGTACCACAGCGGGTCGTCCAGGCGCTCCAGCACGTCCATCGCCGCCAGCGTGGCGTCGTCCACCGCGTAGAGCTGGCCGACCACCGGCAGGCCCTCGCCGGGGCGGTTCATCAGCCAGGGCAGACGGTAGCTGCCGATCAGGTACAGCGGGTGCGGCTGCACGCTGACAAAGTGGTCGCCCACCCGCGTGCCGCGGTTGACGTGGAAGTTGCGGTGCCCGGCCTGCAGGGTGCCGAAG
>JBBRVT010000595.1:0-2571 GCA_038246615.1 Burkholderiales bacterium | reverse complement strand
GGCGGCCGGCCCAGGGGGCCGGCTCCCCTGCGATGCTCGCGGCCGGGGCCCGGCGCGTAACTCGCTGCGCTCACTGCGTTCGCTGCGCTCAAACAGAACGCGCCAAGTCAGTTGACGAAGCGCGCTGCGCGCGCGGCCCCAGCCACTGCGCTTCTCGGCGCCCCATACGCACGCCGCACCCGGCCCGGACAGCCCTTTGCAAACCAGCGGTGTACCTCACCGGGATGAAACGACGCGATGGGGGTGATCGGGCTGATCGGTGCGACCTGGACGACCGCAGCACCAAGCACGCCACCACAGGCTCTGAGCGGCAGGCGGTGCCCGGTGGGGGCGATTTATGGGGTGGCGAGCATCGCAGGGCCGGGGCTGGCGCGCGCAGCGCGCTTCCACTTCTGACCAGGCGCATCTTGTTTGAGCGCAGCGAACGCAGTGAGCGAAGCGAGTTATGCGCCCAGCCCCGGCCCGAGAAGCGCAGCGGAGTCGGCGCCCAGCGCCGACCGCCCCATGATGAGCCCCCACCGGGCACCGCCTGCCGCGACGCGACGCAGCATCCAAGCACTGCGACTGCGACTGCGACCGCGGCAAGCGCCGCGCAACCGCACTGACCTGAGCCGAGCCACCCACATGCCCATCGTCACCGGCAAAAGCCAACGCTGGCGCGTCGTCGCCGCCCATGTCTTCTTGTGTGCGCTGTTGGCTGTCACGCTGTTTCCGCTGCTGGCCGTCATCAGCATCAGCCTGCGCCCGGGCAACTTCGCCACCGGCAGCCTGATCCCCACCACCATCAGCTTCGAGCACTGGCAACTGGCACTCGGCATCCCCGTCACGCAGCCCGATGGCACGGTGGTGCTGCCGCCATTTCCGGTGCTGCTTTGGCTGTGGAACAGCATCAAGATTGCAACCATTTCGGCCCTGTTGATCGTCGCCATCAGCACCACCGCAGCCTATGCCTTTGCGCGCATGCGTTTTGCCAACAAGCAGGCCATTTTGAACAGCATGCTGTTGTTGCAGATGTTCCCGGTGGCGGTGGCGCTGGTCGCCATCTATGCCATCTTCGAGGGCATCGGCTCGCAAGTGCCGTGGCTGGGCATCGAGACCCATGCCGGCCTCATCCTGGCCTACATGGGCGGTGTGGCCATGCACATCTGGACGATCAAGGGTTACTTCGAAAGCATCCCGGTCGAGATCGAGGAGAACGCCAAGGTCGATGGCGCCACCCATTTTCAGGCCTTCCGCTACGTGCTGCTGCCGATGGCGGTGCCTATCTTGATGGTGGTGTTCGTGCTCGCCTTCATCGGCACCATCATCGAGTACCCGGTCGCGTCCATCATGCTGCGCGAAGAACCCAATCTGACATTGGCCGTGGGCAGCAAGTTCTACCTTTACGAACAGCGCTACCTGTGGGGCGACTTTGCCGCTGCTGCGGTGCTTTCGGGCCTGCCGATCACATTGGTGTTTCTGGCCGCGCAACGCTGGATCGTTTCGGGGCTGACCTCGGGCGGCGTGAAGGGCTGAAGACATGACTGCAAGCACGCGCCGCGTCGTCGCCGCACTGCTGGCGCTGTGCTGCGCACAGCCTTTGATCGCCGCAGCGCAGCCCGTCACCGATCGCAGTGACGGCTCCGACGCTGCCGCTCCCACCACCCCCGGTCCCTACGACTGCCGCGCCGACCCGCTGGCCGGCCGCACGCTGTATCTGCGCGGCACCTTCAACAGCTGGAACGCGGTCGAGACGCAGAAGTTCACCTGGGCCTGCAACCGCTGGGAACTGGTCACACGCATCCAGGGCGAACATCTTTTCAAGCTCGGCGACGAAGGCTGGAGCGCTGATGCCGACTTTGGCGGCAGCACCGGCAGCACCGTCCAAGACGCCGCGCTGACACTGCGCGCCAAAGGCCCCGAAATCCGCCGCCGCTTCGACGGCGTGCACCGCTTCACCGTCGCCATGACCGACACCACGCCCACCCTGGCCGTCGAGCCCTGCCCGCATCCGGCACCGCATGGCAGCACTGTGCTGTTCATGCGCGGCACCATGAACAACTGGGCGGCGCTGGATGCATTTGCCTTCCAGTACAGCTGCGACGCCTATTACCTGAACGTCAAATTGGCCGGCAGGCACGAATTCAAGATCGCCGATGCGGCCTGGGCACCGGCCACCAGTTTTGGCAGCACGCCCGACAACCGCGGCAACTTTGTCATCGACTTCGACGGCGAGGCCACCGTGCGCGTGGGCTTCGTCGCCGGCCGTGTGCAACTGGGCATCGGGCCCAAGACTTTTGCCGACCCCAGCGCCGTCAGCGTCACCGACCCGGTGGCGCTGAGCCTGCGTTTCAATTCACGCGACCTGGCGCACAAGCGGCCCTTCGGCGCCGTGCCTGCGGGCACACAGATCGACTATGCGGTGACGGCGCTGCCGGGCGTCGAGGCCTTGACGCTGGTGCTGGAACGCCGCCGCCTGGAGGGCAACCAGGAGGTATTGGAATACACCGAGACCGCGCGGGTGCCGATGCAAAAGGCGGCCGCCAGCAGCGATGGCACCGAACGCTGGACCGCCAGCCACCGCTTCGATGC
>JBBRVT010000594.1:0-2573 GCA_038246615.1 Burkholderiales bacterium | reverse complement strand
CGGTTGGGCCGGGTGACGATGTCGGGCCGGAAGACATCAGCATGCGCGCTGCGCACCCGGCTGTTGATGCCGTCGCTGGCGATGACCAGGTCGGCGTCCGGGTAGTCGGCGTCAGGGGCTTGGTCGGAACTGCCGGCTTCGCACTCGAACACCAGTTCCACCCCCAGCGCCTCGCAACGGGCCTGCAGGATGTTGAGCAGGCGCTTGCGGCCGATGCCCACGAAGCCGTGGCCGCCCGAGCGGATGACCTGGCCCTTGAAGTGCAGCTCGATGTCGTCCCAGTGGTTGAAGGCCTGCTCCACCTCGGCGGCCGTCACCGGGTCGCAGCGGCGCATGTTGTCCATCGTGGCGTCGGAGAACACCACGCCCCAGCCGAAGGTGTCGTAAGGCTGGTTGCGCTCGACCACGGTGACCTGGTGCGCCGGGTGCCGCAGCTTCATCAGCAGCCCGAAGTACAGGCCGGCCGGGCCGCCGCCGATGCAGACAATCTTCATGGGGTGCTAGGCCGGTGGGCCTCTGATAGATCCGATGTCAATAGTTTAGATATCAATCATTTTCTGTCAATGGCTGCTGGCCTGGCCTGGCTTTGGCAGTGCACCGCCCAAGGCCCGAGGCCGACGGTGCCATCATCACGCCCATGCGCCTGCTGCACACCCCCCGCTGCACCTTGGAACCTCTGCTGGCCGTGCACGCCGACGCCATGTTCGACGTGCTGGCCGACCCGGCGATCTGCGAATTCGAGAACGCGCCGCCCGCCTCGGCGCAAGCGCTGCGTGCGCGCTACCAGCGGCTGGAATCACGCTGCTCACCAGATGGACGCGCGCAGTGGCTGAACTGGGTGCTGCGCCTGCCCGATGCTGCGCTGGCCGGCTATGTGCAGGCCACGGTGCTGCCGTCGGGCGTGGCGTTGGTGGCCTATGAGCTGGCCAGCCGGCACTGGCGCCAGGGCATCGGCAGCGCGGCGGTGCGGGCCATGCTGCAGGAACTGGCCGCTGCCTGCGGCGTGCACACCGCCGTGGCGGTGCTGAAGGCGCGCAACCACCGCTCGGCCGGGCTGCTTGTGCACCTTGGCTTCGTACCCGGCATGCCGGCCGACGCGGGGCTGGAGGCCATCGACGCGGACGAGATTGCCTGTCACCTGCCGCTGCACCGCGATGCCATTGGTCTGCCACCGGAGGCAGCAGGTTGAAACTCGATGCGGTGAAGGCCCGGCTGCTGCGCCTGCGCGCTGCCCTGCGCCGCGACAAGCCGGACACGCCGGCGCAGCCCGGCGCCGGCACCGAGCCATCGGCGGTGCAGCACATGGTGCGCATGCGGGCGCACGGCCCGGCGCCGGGCGTGCGTGTGGTGGACGACGAGATCGCCCGCCAGTTGGCCGAGGCCGAGCGCCGCGGCGAGCTGCGCAGCGCCCCAGGCTATGGCCAGGCGCTGGCCGACGATGCAGGCTGGGCGCAGACGCCCGACGACGTGCGCATGCCCTTCAAGATGCTCAAGAGCGCCGGCATCGTGCCGCACGAGGTGGAGCTGCTGCGCGAGCGAGCAGCGTTGCGTGCGCAATTGGCCGCCGCCACCACCCCGGAAGAGACCCGCCAGGCCCAGCAAGCCCTGGCGCAGGTGGAGCTGACCCTGGCGCTGCGCCTGGAATCTCTGCGCCGCTGAGCAGCGTGGCCCGGCGGCCGCTGCTCGGGTGGCGCTCGGGTGGCGCTCGGGTGCTGCTCGGGTGCTGCTGAGGCGCCGCTCGGGTACCGCTCAGCCCCGCTTGGCCACCAGCGTCAGGATGTCGTAGCTGGCCACCAGTTCGGCGCGCTGGTTGCGCACCTCCACATCCCAGGCCACCACGCCCTGCCCTTGGCCCTTGGCGTCCCGCTTGTTCTTGTCGATCTTGCGCTTGCAGGTCAGCCGCGCCTGGATGGTGTCGCCGATCAGCACCGGCTTGACGAAGCGCAGCGTGTCGAGCCCGTAGTTGGCCAGCACCGGCCCCGGCGCCGGCGAGACGAACAGCCCGGCCGCAGCCGACAGCACGAAGTAACCATGCGCGATGCGCGCGCCGAAGGGGCTGGCCTTGGCCGCCTCGTCGTCGAAGTGCATGTAGAAGTAGTCGCCCGAGATGCCGCCGAAATTGACCAGGTCGGCCTCGCCCACGGTGCGGCGGTGCGTCAGCAGCGACTCGCCGATCTGCAGCTCCTCGAAGTGGCGGCGGAACGGGTGAACGCCGGTGTCGATGGGCGGTGTGCCGCGCACGAACTCGCCGGTGACCGCCGTCAGCATCGCCGGCGATCCCTGCACCGCCGCGCGCTGCAGGTAATGCTGTACCGCACGCAGGCCGCCCAGCTCTTCGCCACCGCCGGCACGGCCCGGGCCGCCATGCTTGAGCAGCGGCAGCGGTGATCCGTGGCCGGTGGACTCGGCAGCAGACTGCGCATCCAGGATGTGCAGCCTGCCGTGCAGCATCGCCAGTTGCGGAATGGCGCGCGCGGCCAGCCTCGGGTCACGCGTGACCAGGGTGGCCACCAGGCTGCCCTGGCCCATGGCGGCCAGCGCCAGCGCCTGGTCGAGCCCGTCCGCCCCTGCGT
>JBBRVT010000593.1:0-2574 GCA_038246615.1 Burkholderiales bacterium | reverse complement strand
GTGGGCCGCGCCGATCTTGGGTTCGACACCGTGCTTGACGGCGTTCTCGGCCAGCGAGATCAGCATCAGCGGCGGGCAGTGCAGTTGCAGCAGGGCCGGCGCTGCCGCCACCTCGAACCGCAGCCGCGGCATGCGTGCGGCCATCAGCCCCAGGTAGGCGCGCACGCTGTCGAGCTGCTGGCCCAGCGTGGCATTGGCGGCGCCGTCGCTGCGCAGGCGCGGAATGCTGGCCCGCAGGTAGTCCACCAGATGGTCGATCATGTCGCTGGCGCGCGCGGGGTCGGTGGCGATGGCGCTGCGCACGCCGGCCAGGGTGTTGAACAGGAAGTGCGGTTCCACCTGCGCGGCCAGCACGGACAGACGCAGTTCGGCCTCGCGGCGCTGCGCTTCGGCGCGCTTCAGAGCCTGCTCGGCGTGCAGGCCCGCCAGGCCGCGCTGTTCACGCTGCCAGCCCCACAGCGCCACTCCGCCGGCCAGCCAGAAGGCCAGCACGACACGCAGCAGGTGGTTGAGGCCCATGACCCAGGGGTCGTTGGTGTCCGGGCCTGGCATGCCGGGTGCCGCCGCAGATGTGGCCGACGCATCAGACGCAGACCCGGCAGCCGATGCGCCAGGCGATGCCAAGGACGGTGTCGATGCCGATGCCGCTGGCGCGTCGGGGCGCCCGACGCTGATGCCAATCGTCATCTGCACCCGCGGCCGAGGCACGCCCGGCTGCGCCACACCCATGCGCTCGGCCAGCCACTGCTTGGCGGGCTCGGCCGCCGTCAGCCGCAGCCCCAGCAGCAGCGCCGTCGTGCCCAGCACGACCAGGCACAGGCCGATGAACTCGCGCCGCGGCGCCCAGCCGCGCCGCCGTACCCACAGCCCCAGCGCCGGGCCCAGCGCCAAGGGCAGCGCCAATTCCAGCAGCGCCTGCGCGAACCCGCCCCAGGGGCGATCGGCCGGCGCGGCAGACACCACGGACACTGCCATCGGCAGCACCACCAGGCTCAGCCAGAAGCCAAAGGCCAGCCAGCGCCAGCGCACCCATGTCGGGCTGAATACCGGATAACGCCGGTAGCGCGTCAGCCAGGTCTGACCACGACCGGTGAGTTCGTCGGGCAGCGCCTGGTCCAGCGGCGGCGGCGGGCCCGGCGGTGCAGGGGCAAGGGGGGCAGCAGGCATATCGGGCCGCACCATAGCGCGGCCACGGTCGCGGGCGGCGTGCTGCGACGGGCCGGGCCGGGCCAGCGACGAAGCCAGCCTGCGCCAGGATCGAACGGCAGCACCCAGGCCGCCGCGCTTATGCTGCCGGCCCGGTCACGACCGCCACCACTGGACCAGACCCATGTTCGACTGCACGGACTGCAAACCCGCATGGCACTGAAACTGCGACGCCTGTGGCAGCCCGGCCGGGCGCTGTTCTGGCAGATGGTGTTCTTCAACATCATGTCCAGCGTCTGCACCTGGGCCATGCGCGCATTGCCGCTGAACACGGCCGGGCTGCTGCTGCTGGCATTCATCGCGTTGCTGAACGTCGGCTTCGGCCTGGCGGCAGCCTGGATGCTGATGCGCGACGAACCTGAGAGGCGCTGAACACGGACCGCCGTTCAGCCGCGTTCGGCCAGCACCGCCAGCACCTCGGAGTGGAACTCGCGCCGGTACAGCACGGCAATGACGCCGGCCGTCGCCACCAGCATGGCCCAGGGCGAGAAGAACCAGGCGGTGGCCGCGAAGCTCATGTAGTAGGCGCGCAGCCCGTCGTTGAAGGTCTCCGCCGCCAAGCCCATCACGCGGCCGGCGCGGTCAGCGTAGATCTGGCGTTCGGTCTCGTCGGCGTACTGCCCGCGCTCCGGTGCGGCGGCCACGAGCAGGGCGCCAAAGGTGTATTGGCGCAGGCTCCAGGTGAAGCGGAAAAAGGCGTAAATGAAGATGGCGCCCAGCAGCACCAGCTTCATGTCGAACACCAGCACGCTGGTGCGCGCGGCAAACGGGATCTCTGCCACCAGGGCGCCGACGTTGTCGCTGGCTGCCAGCGCAGCCAGCAGGCCGCCGATGATCAGGATCGTGGTGCTGGCGAAGAATTGCGGGCTGACGCTGAGGTTCTGCACCACCACGCCGTCGATGACGCGGTTTTCACGCAGGGTGGTCTGCAGCATCCAGCGCTTGCGCTCGCGGTTGGTCAGCCACAGCACCGAAGGTTGCGTGCCAGCGCGATGCCTGGCGAAGCGGGCATAGCCTGTCCAGCCGGTGAAAAGGGCCAGCAACGCCACCCAGTCGATCCAGGGCAGCACCTGCCAGATGGCAGCCAGGCGTTCGGTCATCGATCCCATGCGCGGCATTGTGGCGGCGCCCCTGCAGGCGTCGGGGCGGCCGCGGGCATCGGGTGGCCGACTCCGCTCATGTCCCCAACCCAAGGTCCCGGGGGGACCTTGGGCCGGGGCGGCCGCGGGCATCAGGTGGCCGACTCCGCTCATGTCCCCCGCCCAAGGTCCCCGGGGGACCTTGGGCCGAGGCGGCCGCGGGCAACGGGTGGCCGACTCCGCTCATGTCCCCCGCCCAAGGTCCCTGGGGGACCTTGGGCTCCTCCTT
>JBBRVT010000592.1:0-2584 GCA_038246615.1 Burkholderiales bacterium | reverse complement strand
GCCTGCTTGATGTGGGTGGACCGGCCTGGCGGCCCGCCGCGGTCGTAGCTCAGGTCGATGGCGGCCAGCACCCGGCCGTTGGCGCTGCACACCGCGAAGCTGACATGGTTGGAGCCGAGCAGGTCGAACCAGAAGCGCACCGCCTTCGGATCGGCCGGCTGGCAGAAGCGCACCAGCGGCAGCTTGGCCAGCACGGTGTGGTGGGGCAGGGCATCGCGCAGCTGGCGGTAGACACGCCGCTCGTCGGCGGTGAACACCGGCCGCGGCAGCAGGTCCCAGTCCACCGGCAGCGGTGGCAGCCCGGCCGGGCGGCGCAGGGCCTGCAGCAGCCACAGCGCTGCCAGCGTGGCAAGCACTGCCAGCGCTGCGGTGGCGATGAACCAGGGAAGGTGCTGCTGCATGGGGCCGGCGGGCGGGACGGGTGGCGGCTGCGGGCTGGGCGATACAGCCCGTTGCAAAACATGAAAAATGCTCGAACCGATAGTACATTGCCGGGGCTGCGCGCCGGCCGCCTGCGGGCCCACGACCCGGGGGCTGCGGCCCTGCCCCGGGGGCTCAGCGCGGCCACAGGGCCCAGGCCTGCAGCGGCTGCTTCATGCGGCCGGCCTGCTGCTCGGCCAGGTCGCCCGCGCCCCAGAAGTAGTCGATGCGCACCGCGCCCAGGATGGCGCTGCCGGTGTCCTGCGCCATCACCAGCCGGCGCAGCGGCGTGGCCGACAGCGGCTCGGTGGTGCTGATCCACATCGGCGTGCCGTAGGGCACGGCCTGCGGGTCGACTGCCACCGAGCGGCCGGCCGTCAGCGGCACCCCCTGCGCGCCGCGCGGGCCGATGCCCTCGTCGGGCAGCGGCTCTTCCTTGAAGAACACCACCCGCGGGTTGGTCCACAGCATCTGCCGCAGCCGCGCCGGCCCGGCTTGCTGGCCCCACTGGCGGATGGCCTGCCAGCTGGCGGCGTCGGCGCGCAGCTCGCCCTGGTCGATCAGCCAGCGGCCGACCGAGCGGTAGGGCTGGTCGTTGTGGCCGGCAAAGGCCAGGCGCACCGTGTGCACGCGGCCGTCGGGCTCGGTGATGCGCAGCCGGCCCGAGCCCTGGATCTGCAGCACCAGCGCGTCCAGCGGGCTGGCCACCCAGGCGATGACCTGGCCGCGCAGCGCCACCTGGGCGGCGGGCAGGGTGTCGATCTGCTGGCGGGTGTACCAGGGTTTGCGTTGGGCCAGATCGGCCGGCGGACGGTGCAGCGGCACCGCAAAGCCGGGCTGCGGCGTGCGGGTGGCGGCCACCAGCGGCTCGAAGTAGCCGGTGGCCAGGCCGGTGGGGTCGCCGTCCAGGGTTTCCAGCCGATAGGGCTGCAGCTCACGCTGCAGGAATTGCCAGGCAAATGCGTCGTCTGGCGGCTGGAAGTCCAGTGCGCGGGCGCACACCGCCGCCCAGCCCGGTGCCGGCCTGGCGCAGCCGGCGCGCAGGGCCGGCCACAGCGCCCGGGGCTGCTCGTCGGCCAGGCCGGGCAGGCTGGACCAGTCGACCGGCACCCAGCGCGCGCGCGGGCGCAGCAGCGGTGCGGCGCTGCCCGCCGTCTTCGGTGCGTCGGGCGCAACGGCCGGCACTGCAGCGGGCGGGCTGCCAGCTGGCGGGCCCGCAGGCGTCTCGGCCGCGCCGGCGGGTGGCTGGGGTGCTGGCGGCGGCACCGCGCACCCGGCGGACAGCCACACTGCGGTTGCCAGCAGCGCGGCCCGGGATAATCCGCCAATGTGGTTGCTCCTTGTGGAGGCGCTTGGCGCCGGCCTGCTTCTGGTGGGGATGGTCTGGTGGACGATGTTCTCGGGCCGCCGCCGTGGCGAGCGGCGCGTTGATTCTCCAGACCAGCCGCCAGACCAGCCGCCAGACCAGCCACCTGAAAGGCCGCCCGAAGAGCCGCCCGGCGTCCCACCGCCGCGCTGAACTTTCGCCGTCACGGCAGCAAGCCCGCGCCGGCCAGCCTGGCGCGGGCGCGGTCGGCGCTGCCGCGTGGCACCCGGCCGGTCAGCGCCAGCGCGGCGCCGCTGGCGGCCATGCGGGCGAACAGCGCACGCACCGTGTCGGCGTCGACCGCGTCCATGCGCGCCAGCCAGTCGTCGCGCTGGCGCAGCCGGCCCAGCAGCAGGGCGTCGAGCGCGGCTTCCTCCAGCCGGCGGCCGGTCTTCTCCAGCCCGCGCAGGCGTCGTACGCGGATCTGGTTCTTGGCGCGCTCCAGGTCTGCCGGCGCCACCCGGGTGGCCTGGTCGGCCAGCAGCGCGCCCAGTGCGGCCAGGCAGTCGTCGAGCTGGGCCGGGCTGGTGCTGGCCTCGATGATGAACTGGCCGCCGCTGTCGATCAGGTCGGCCGAGCAGGCGGCGTAGTACACCAGGCCGCGCTGCTCGCGCAGCTGGTCCATCAGCGGCGAGCTCATGCCCTCGCCCAGCAACGCGGCGGCCACTGCGGCGGTGGGGTCGTCGGCCTGCATCGGCGGCACCGGGAAACCCAGCACCAGGTGGGTCTGGCTGCTGCCTGCCATGGCGCGCTGCTTCAGCCCGCCCAGCCACGGCGGCGCGCCCAGCGCATTCGGCT
>JBBRVT010000591.1:0-2589 GCA_038246615.1 Burkholderiales bacterium | reverse complement strand
GGTCGACCTGATCGTGGTGCCCGACATCACCCAGCGCCAGCCCTTCGACCCGTTCGCCCCGCGCGCCAGTGCCGAATTGATCGCCGACATCGGCGCCTTCCTGGCCGACAAGCTGCCCGCCGCCGCGCGGCTGCGGGTGCGCAATGCGCACTTCATCCCGGTGAAGGTGCGCTGCGGTGTGCGCTTCATGCCCGGCACCGACGAGGGCTGGTGCCGCCAGCAGCTCAACGACGACCTGAACCGCTATCTTTCGCCCTGGGCCTATGCCGACGGGGCCGACCTGGTCATCGGCGGCAGCCTGTATGCCAACAGCATCCTGCATTTCATCGAGACGCGGGCCTATGTCGACTACATCGCCGGCCTGCGCCTGTTCACCGGCGACCAGGGCCGCTTCACGCTGGTGCCCGACCAGCCAGGGCACCGCGTCACGCCGCAGCGCGCCGACGCGGTGCTGGTGGCTGCCGACCGGCATGAATTCGACGTGATCGCCGCGAACGACCAGCGCGTGCAGGGCTTCGAGGGCATCGGCAGCATGCGCATCGAGCTTGATTTCTCCGTCGCATGAAACAGTTCCCCCCGAAGCGCCTTCGGCGCCACCCCCCAGGGGGCGCCGCCAGTGGCCCGGCAGAGCCGGTTCCACGGCGTCTGCCTGGGTGCACGCGCCACTGCACGGCCGATTGCCAGCACCTGCTGCCAGGCCACTGATCCAGGAGCCCCGCCATGAAGATCGACAAGACCGGCCGCGAGACGCTGAAGTCCTACTTCGTCAAGAACGCCGTGCCCACGGCGAGCAACTTCGAAGAGCTGATCAACGCCGCGCTGAACCAGCGCGACGACGGCCTGGCCAAGCCGCCGGGCGAGCCGCTGAGCCTGCAGGCCGACGGCGACGACAACAGCCAGAAGAAGCTGCTGAACCTGTACCGCAACTTCAACGATGCCAAGCCGGCCTTCAGCCTGGCGCTGAGCCCGCGCAGCGACCCGCGCAATGCGCAGACCGGCCGCGACGGCCTGGGCATCACCGACGGCGACGGCCTGCCGCGGCTGTTCATCGACCGCAGCACCGGCCAGGTGGGCGTGGGCACGGTGACGCCGGGCGCGCAGTTGCAGGTCAACGGTGCGCTGCGCCTGGTGGCCAACGGCGGCGTCGCGCCCGACCCCGACTCGCGGTTGAAAGGCAGCGGCCAGTTGCAGATCAAGGGCAACGCGCCCCAGATCGACTTCATCGACACCGAACACGGCGACTGGGCCATCCATGTCAACAGCGACCGGATGTACTTCATCCGTGAACCGTGGAACCACTTCGATCTGGTGCTCGACGGCAAGGGCAACGTGGGCATGGGCACGCCCGACCCGCGCGCCAAGCTGGAGGTGCGCGACGGCGCGCTGATGGTCAGCGCCGGCAACAGCGCCGACCGCGGCATCCTGTTCTCGCCCGACCCGGGCGGCGGCAGCAGCGACCGCGCCTGGATCCGCTACTACGCCCGTGTGGGCGAACACACCACGCTGGAGATCGGTACGTCCGACAACGCCGAGGACCACATCGCACTGATGCCGGGCCCGGGCAACGTCGGCATCGGCACCAACGCGCCGGTGGGCAAGCTGCATGTGCAGACCGGTGGCGCCGGCACCTGGGACCGGTTCGTCGTCAACACCACCGACTTCTGGGGCGACAACACCACCCAGTACGTCACCATCGGCGCGGGCGGTGCGGCAGGCATCATGGTCCACAACCCGCATGTGGTGTGGCAGGCAGCGGACAAGCGCGCGTCGATCCGCATGGGCCGCAGCGGTGGCGTGCCCGGTGGCCACTGGTGGGACATCGGCGTGCGCGCCGGCAATGAGTTCTCGATCTTCGACGGCCACAACAGCCGCTTCGGCCTGAGCATCACCGACGCCGGCGTGGTCAAGATCAATGTGCTGCAGCTGGGCGACAAGTGGCGCTTGTCGGCGGTCGGCGACTGGTACACCAATGACGAGTGGCTGCGCATGTCGAACGTTGCCAACACCGCCTATGGCGGTGGCTTCGCGGCCGGCAAGATGTGGACCAACCAGGGGCAGTACACCCAGTCCGACCTGCGCTCCAAGCACAGCTTCGAGCCGCTGTCGTCGGCCCTGGCAGATCTGTGCAGACTGCGGGGCCTGCGCTACCAGTGGGCCGATGCGGCAGCCGGCACGGGCCCGTCGATCGGCCTGATTGCCCAGGAAGTGGAGTTGGTCTACCCCGAGGCGGTGTCGGTCGGCCCCGACGGGCTCAAGGGCGTGAACTACGCGATGCTGGTGGCGCCACTGATCGAGGCCGTCAAGCAGCAGCAGGCGCAGATCGAGGCGCTGGCTGCCCACCTGGCCGCCTTCACCACCCAGCGCCCGGCCTGAGCGGGCAGACGCGCCCGGCACGCACTTCGCCCGCGCCCCACCCGCGCCCCACCCGCGCCCCACCCGATGGCTGCCGACCCCGCTCTTGTTGCGCAGGACTTCGACGCGCTGCGCACGCGTGCCATCGGCACGCTGCAGCGTCTGGCGGGGCAGACCTGGACCGACCACAACAGCCACGACCCCGGCATCACCGTGCTGGAGGCGGTGTGCTACGCC
>JBBRVT010000590.1:0-2590 GCA_038246615.1 Burkholderiales bacterium | reverse complement strand
CGTGGCGCCGGGCGCCGGCAGCAGCGCGCGCAGTACCAGTGCCGTCACCGCCAGGCCGATCCAGGTCGACAACAGCAGGGCCAGACCCATGCGCAGCCCATATTCGCTGATCAGCGCCAGGTGGGTCATCACGCCCACGCCTACCGGCACGAACAGCAGCGACAGGTGCGACAGCAAGGCCCCGCAGGCCGCTTCAGTGGGTGCCTGCAGCCGCTGCCAGCCGAGCAGCAGCACCAGCAACAGCATGCCCAGCACCGGGCCAGGCAAGGGCAGGTGCAGCAGGCGCGCGGCGGCCTCGCCAGCCGATTGGCACAGCAGCAACAGCGCCAGGCCTTGCAGCATCGTCATGCCAGCGTGTACTGCAGCACCCAGTAATGGGTGTAGGCGGTCCAGCTTGCAGCGCGGGCACGCGGGCCCAGCGCGGCGATCGCCTGCCCGGGCATCGGAAAGTTCTTCAGCACTTCGTGGACGCTGCCGTCGTCCAAGGTGCGCAGCTGGTAGCCGTTGCCGTCGGCATCGCAGCGATGGATCGGCGTGCTGCCGGTCTGCACAAAGCTGTTGTCGAGCATCAGCACCACGGCGCCGGGTTCGAGCCTGGCGTGCAGCGTGGCCAGCCAGGGCTGCAGCCGGGCCAGCGGCACATGGCTCCACCAGCAGCCGGCAAAAGCCGCGTCGAAGGTCTCGTCGCCGAGTTCGACCAGCGTGTAGGCGTCCACCGTCTGCAAGCGCACGGCGGCGGGCAGGTTCGGCTTGGCCCGCGCCACCGCCAGGGTTTCGGGGTTGAGGTCGGTGGCGCGCCAGTGCGCGGCCTGCGCCGCGCCGAAAGGCGTCCACCAGCCGGTGCCGCAGGCGATCTCCAGCACGCGGCGGCCGGCAAAGGGCGCGGCCAGCGCCGCTTCCATCTGCCGCAGATCGGCCTGGCGCTCGGGCTTGGCATAGACCCGCTCGTATTCGGCGGCACGCTGCGCGTAGTAGCTGGCCATGCTGGCTGCGGTGGCTGGGGCGGGCGCGGCGGGCATGGCGGGCATGGCGGGTACGGCGGGTATGGCGGACCTGGCAAACGTCGATCAGAGACCGGGGTAAAGCCGGCCGGGGTTGAAGATGCGGTCGGGGTCGAAGGCGGTTTTCATCTCGCGGTGAATGCGCTGCAGCGGCGCCGACAGCGGTGCCAGCGCGCCGTCGGCCTTGTGGCCACGAAAGGCCGTGGCATGGCCGCCGGCCTGGGCCGCCGCCTCGCGCAGCCTGGCCGCCGGCGCGGTGGTCACCACCCAGCGCTGGGCGCCGCCCCACTCGATCAGCTGCTCGCCGGGCAGGCCCAGCGGCGGCGTGGTGGCCGCCACGGACAGCCGCCACAGCGTGGCGCCGGCGGCCAGCGCCGTGCGCGCCTTGACGAAGAACTCGTCACTCTGATCACGCAGGCCGGTCCAGAACGCTGTCGCCTGTGCCGGGGCTATCACTTCGCCGCGCAGTTGCTGGGTCGCCGATTGCACCGCAGCGGCCGCGCCGGCCAGCCGCAGCACCAGCATGCCGTCCCACCAGGCACTGGCGTTGATCGGCAGCGGCTGGCCACCCCAGGTGTTGAGCTGGCGAATGGCCGCCGCCTCGTCACGCTCAAAGCGCAGCGTGGCGCTGGCCACCGGCAGTGGCAGCACCTTCAGCGAAACCTCGCAGATCACGCCCAGCGTGCCCATGGCGCCGGCCAGCAGGCGCGACACGTCGTAGCCGGCGACGTTTTTCATCACCTGGCCGCCAAACGTCAGCAGTTCGGCGCGGCCGTTGAGCAGCTTGGCGCCCAGCACATAGTCGCGCACACCGCCCACCGCAGCGCGGGCCGGGCCGGCCAGCCCGGCGGCCACCATGCCGCCGACGGTGCCGCGCAGCGGCGCCTTCGCGTCGTCGCTGCCGCCGGGCGCAAAGCGTGGTGGCTCAAACGGCAGGCACTGGCCTTTGTCGGCCAGCGCGGCCTCCAACTCGGCCAGTGGCGTGCCAGCGCGCACCGTGACCACCAGCTCGGTGGGCTCGTAGCTGCTGATGCCGGCCAGCGGCCGCACATCCAGCGCCGAGCCCTGCGGCGCCTCGCCGTACCAGGTCTTGCTGCTGCCGCCCTGGATGTTGAGCGCGGTCTTGGCGGCGCGTGCAGCGCGCACGCGGTCGACCAGGGCGTCGAGTGCGGGATCGGCCATGCTCAGAATCTCTCGAGTTCGGGGAAGGGCAGCAAGCCCTTCTTGACATGCATGCGGCCGTACTCGGCGCAGCGGTGCAGGCTGGGGATCACCTTGCCGGGGTTGAGCGTGCCGGCGGCATCAAAGGCGCGCTTGACGGCAAACATCTGCTCGCGCTCCTCGGTGCTGAACTGCACGCACATGCTGCTGAGCTTTTCCACACCCACGCCATGCTCGCCGGTGACGGTGCCGCCCAGCGCCACGCTGGTTTCCAAAATGTCGGCGCCAAACAGCTCGCAGCGGTGCAGCTGGTCGGGGTCGTTGGCATCAAACAGGATCAGCGGGTGCAGGTTGCCGTCGCCGGCATGGAAGACGTTGCAACAGCGCAAGTTGTACTTTTTCTCCATCTCGGCGATGGCGAGCAGGAT
>JBBRVT010000589.1:0-2591 GCA_038246615.1 Burkholderiales bacterium | reverse complement strand
CCAGGCCAGCGGCGACACCGGTCTGAAGATCTGCACGATCGGGTTGATCGCGGCCTGGAAGATCTTTGACGAGCCGGCCAGGATGCCCAGCGGCACCGCCACCACGGTGGCCAGCACAAAGCCGAAGAACACCGTCACCAGACTGGTGATGATCTGGTCGAAGTAGGTCGGCTTGCCGGTCCAGTTGAACTGCCGCGGCTCGAAGCTCGGATCCTCGGCCAGGCGCTCGGTATTGCGCTTGTCCTGGCGCTCGTAGAACTCGCTGCGCTTGCGCCGCTCGTTGAAGTGGTCCAGCCACAGCGTCTGCGCCTGCTCGGCCACCTGGGCCGGGCCGGGCACGGCGCCCAGGCTGGTCTGGATGCGCGGCGCCACCGCCGCCCACAGCGCCAGAAAAACCAGCAGCGCCAGCGCCGGCACGCCAACCGCCAGCCACAGCGCGCGCGCCAGCTGACGCGGATCTCGGCGTGCGCCGCCAAAGAGTTTGAGTACCTGTTCCATGTTCGCTCCCTCGCTGCCACCGGCCTCAGACCGCGTCTGCGGGCTTGAGGCCGATCTTGAATTTGCCGAGGTACTCGTTGGGCTTGCGGCCGTCGTAGACGATGCCGTCGATGAAGTCGCCTTGCGGGCCCTTGAAGCCGTCGGCGAGTTTGCTGTCCTTGATCGGGAAGTCGGTCTCTTTGGCCTTGCCCTCCTTGATCAGCGCCTGCGCCGCCTGCAGGTAGATCTGCGGCAGGTAGACCTTCTTCGCCGTCGCCAGGTACCAGCTGTCGGGTTGGGTCTCGGTGATCTGGCCCCAGCGGCGCATCTGCGTCAGGGTCCAGATCGCGTCGCTGTAGAACGGGTAGGTGGCGAAGTGGCGGAAGAAGACGTTGAAGTCGGGCGCCGGCCGCTTGTCGCCCTTCTCGAACTCGAAGCTGCCGGTCATGCTGTTGGCGATGACCTCTTCGTCGGCGCCCACGTAGTTGGGCATGGCCAGCATCTTCACCGCGGCGATGCGGTTGGCCATGCTCTGGTCGAGCCACATGCAGGCGCGGATCAGCGCCTTGACCACCGCCACATGGGTGTTGGGGTTCTTGTCGGCCCAGCCCTTGGTGACGCCGAACACCTTCTCGGGGTTGTTCTTCCAGATCTGGTGGTCGGTGATCACCGGCACGCCGATGCCCTTGAACACCGCCTGCTGGTTCCAGGGCTCGCCGACGCAGTAGCCGTTGATGGTGCCGGCCTCCATCGTCGAAGGCATTTGCGGCGGCGGCGTCACGCTCAGCAGCACATCGGCGCCCTTGGTGCCGCTGATGTCGCTGCTGGTGTAGAAGCCCGGATGCAGGCCGCCGGCGGCCAGCCAGTAGCGCAGCTCGTAGTTGTGCGTCGAGACCGGAAAGACCATGCCCATCTTGAAGGGCTTGCCCTGGCTCTTCCACTTGTCGACCACCTTCTTCAGCGCGTCGGCCTTGATCGGGTGCACCACCCTGCCGCCCTCGGTGGGCAGCAGCGGCTTCAGCTCTTTCCACACCGCATTCGAGACCGTGATGGCATTGCCGTTGAGGTCCATGCTGAAGGCGGTAACGATGTCGGCCTTGGTGCCAAAGCCGATGGTCGCACCCAGCGGCTGGCCGGCCAGCATGTGTGCGCCGTCGAGCTGGCCGTCGATCACACGGTCGAGCAGCACCTTCCAGTTGGCCTGGGCCTCGAGCGTGACGTTCAAGCCTTCGTCCTCGAAGAAGTGCTTTTCGTAGGCCACCACCAGCGGCGCGCAGTCGGTGAGCTTGATGAAGCCGACCTTCAGTGCTTCTTTCTCAAGGCGGGCGGCTTTCTGCGCCTGCGCAGCGGGCAGGCCAACGGCGGCGCTGCCGATCAGCGCGCCGGCCTGGGTCAGCAGGCGGCGACGGCTGGTGCGGGGGAACTGGGATGACATGGCGCGCTCCGGCGGAAAGTTAGGCAAGGCGGTACCGAGGGTGGGCCGGCCGGGCAGCATTTGCCTTTGGCCACGCCCGCGCTGCGGTCCGGTTGCCTTTTCTTAAGCAGATGCCGTGCCAGCCCAATCTGAGGCGTCAGGCACCGGCGTGCAGCGGTCAGGGCGACCGCGATCAGGCATCACGCACGGGAATGGTGCGGTGCAGCACCCAACATGGGGAGGTTCAGAGCGGCTATGCCTGGCTCGATGCGCGGCATTGGGGCGGCCCAGCCAGCGCCTGCAGACGGCAGCGCTCAAAGAGCGTTGACTCAGTTCAGCGGCTGTGCAGCGTCATGTGCGCCAGCGGCGCTGGCGTGGTGGACGGGGTCTCGGCGGCGGTTGGCGCATCGACGCCGGCGGGGGTTGCCGCCGCCAGCGCCAGCGGGTCGATCCTGCCCTGCGGCGGCCGCCGCATCGCCACGCCCACGGCGAGGATGTCGATCACCAGCAGCAGCAGGATGCGGCTGATCATCGGCACCTGGGTGGCGGCATCTTCAACCGGGTCGACGGCCAGCACGGTATCGGCCTTGCGCGCCAGCGGGCTCTGGCTGGCGGTGATGGCGACCACCGCGGCGCCGCGCTGGCGGGCCAGGTCGGCGATCTCCAGCAGTTCGGGCAGGCGGCCGCCGTTGCTGATGAT
>JBBRVT010000588.1:0-2597 GCA_038246615.1 Burkholderiales bacterium | reverse complement strand
GACTGGCAGCTGGGCGCCCGTGCCGCGCTCGACCAGGCCATGGCGGCTGAGTTGCGCGGCGACAGCCGCATCGCCAACCTGGAGTTCGACCGCGCCCGCGCCGAGCTGGCGCGCACCGGCCGGCCCGACCTGCTGGCGCGGGCCGAGCTGCTGCGCTGCGCGGCCCAGGTGGCCAGCTTGCAGCTGGGCCCGTGCGACGCCTTCGAGCGCCTGCGCGCCGATGCCGCAGCGCCCGAGCTGGCCTATGCCGACCACCTGGCCGGCCGGCTCGATGCAGCGCAGGCGCCGCTGCTGCCGCCGGCCCAGCAGACCGTGGCCGCACTGGGCCCGGCCGCCAGCGACGGCGCCGCTGCCGCTGCGCTGCAAGGCGTGGCCGACCCGCTGTCGCGCCTGGTGGGCGCGGCCGTGCTGCTGCGCGCCGGCCGTGCCGGGCCGGCCGTCATCGGCCTGGCGGTGGACACCGCATCAGCCCAGGGCTGGCGCCGGCCGCTGCTGGCCTGGCTGGGGGTGCAGTTGCAGCGGGCCAGCGCCGCTGGCGACACCACGGCCGCCGCGCGGCTGCAGCGCCGCATCGACCTGGCCGGCGGTGCGCGCTGAGCGCTGCGCCCTCAAGCTTCGGATGGCGTCGTCGCAGCGCCTGCGCGGCCAGGCAGCCAGCGCGCAATGCGGTCGACGATGCGCCCCAGGCGCCGCACCGGGTCGTCCGCAGCATGGCGCGCCTGCACCACGCGCGCGGCCGCGCCGAAGGCCGGCTCGTCGATCAGCCGCTTCAGCAGCCGCTTGAAGTCGGGCGCCGGCTTCTCGTAATCGACCACCAGCGCCACACCCAGCTCGGCGGCGCGGCGCGCCGTCATCATCTGCTCCACATGCTCAGGCAACAGCAGCAGCGGGATGCCGGACGCGACCAGCAGCTGCGTCGTGCTCGCGCCGGCGTGGCAGATGCCGATGGCCGCCTGCTGGCAGACATCGGCCATGCGCAGCGGCGCAGCATGGAAGCGGATGTTGGCCGCCAGGTGCCGGCGCTGTGCCGCCACCGAGACACCCGGCGCGTGCACTGCCACCGACACCGGCAGCGCGCGCAGCGCGTCCAGCAGCTTGTCGAAGTCGCGCGCCTGCGGCTTCAGGTAGGCGAACACGCGCCGGCCCTCCACCTTCGGCCAATCGGGCGCGACGCCGGTGTCCAGCCCGGCCAGCACCCCCCCGGTAGTCCAGCCCTTCGGCAGCTGCGTCGCGGCCGGGGTACTGGTCGAACTCGGCGAACGCTGTCGCGATCTGCCCGTCGGCCTGGTACAGATCGGCCAGCCGCGCCAGCGGCGGCTGGCCCAGGTGCGCCAGCACCGCGTTGGCGCCGGCCAGCGCGTGGCGCTCGGATTCAGCCATGCGCAATTGCGATTCGGTGCGCCACCAGCGGTAGGGCGGCAGCGGCTCGCGCTGCGGCGGCATCGAGAAAGTCTCGCCGATCAGCACCCGCGGCAGGCCCAGGCCGCGCGTGGCCAGCAGCGCGGTGGGCGCGAGGTCGAGCAGGATGAGGTCAGGCTGCACCTGGGCCAGGAGCGCGCGCCAGGCACGCACGATGCCGCCGAGCGCCTGCGGGTGCAGGAAGCCGATGCGCAGCAGTGTCTCTGCCGGGCCCAGCGGAGGCGGCAGGCCGCTGACATTGCCAAGGAACACGGGCGCCTGCAGCACCGTGAAGGGCGTGTCGCCGAGCAGCGCCTGCACATGCGTCAGGTCGCGCAGCACGAACACCGGCGTGTGCCCGCGCCGAGCCAGCTCACGGCCGAGCGTGGCCAACCGCATCACATGGCCGTCATCGGCACCAACTTCCCAGGCGAGCAGCACGCGTGACGTGGCGGCAGATTCCAGGCAGCAGGTGTCGGTGGAATTGACAGTTGGTGCCGGCGGGTGCGCTGTGCCCGCAGGCCCTGCGCCAATAGTCGTTGCAAATCAGATGCTTGGGCTTGCGAAAAAAATTCTGGCCCGAAAGTTGCATTTTGCTGCGTTTAGTTCATTTCCGTCGCCGCGTGCTGTGCTGACGAAGCCGCTGCGGCTGCCAATCCTGGAGCCCGACATGTTCAATACCCCCTTTGCCGCCGCAGCCGCTGCGGCCCTCGTCACGCTGGCCGGCGGCCTGTTTGGAGCTGGTGATGCGCAGGCTCGGGCGATCTACACCGGTACCTTCGACCCGCGCGGCCCTGTCTATGGTTTTTCGGGGACATACACGTTCGTAGTCGACCCGAATTGCCTGGCGGGCAGCGATGGGTTCAGACCGGTCAACGCCACGGGCACCTGCGGCAATGCTGTGCTCATCGACGGCTCGCTGACGCTGCGCAAGTACGAGACGGCAGGCACCGACGAGAACGCCCAGCGAGCGATCCCCGACCAGACCTTCCAGTTTTCCGAGGCCCAAGACGACTGGGAACCTGCTCTTGCCTGGAGTGTCGGAGGCCTCAGCGGGACCGGCGGGATGATCAGCTACATCTCAGGAATCAACGTGGTCAACAACGAACTCTTTGGCGTCGACACGCCCCGAAAGTTCGGAGCTTTTGGCCCATTCGACGGCCGGTACTGGGGATTGGAGTGGTTTTCCGGCGCACGTG
>JBBRVT010000587.1:0-2598 GCA_038246615.1 Burkholderiales bacterium | reverse complement strand
GCTCAGGCACCACCGAGGCGCGCGAACTTTTGCCCCTCAAGGGCCACTACTGCCTCCAGGACGAGGACGGCGGGTGACTGGCTGACGCAGGGAAAGAAGGGAGGGCCGAAGGCCCGGAATGACACGGAGTCAGCCAGTCACCCGCCGTCCTCGGCCTCGCCTCGAACTGTGAATGTCGGCTGTTCAACAACGGCAAAGACAGCAACGAGCCCCAACCAGCCGAATCAGCCGCCGTTCGCCACCAGGCTGGCCACCGCCCGGTCGAGCGCGCCGGCGCCCACCGGGATGCCCTGCACCTGCAGCGCCGCCTGCACCGCGCCCAGGCAGCCCAGGATGGTGGCGGCGTTGCTGTCGCCCAGGTGGCCGATGCGGAAGGCCTTGCCATGCAGCGGCCCCAGCGCACCAGCCATGGCCACGCCGAAGCGGTCGCGCGCCACCGCCCGCAGGGCGTCCACATCGGTGCCGTCCGGCACGGTGATGCAGGTGACCGAGACCGACCGGCTTGCCGGGACCTGCGCAAAGAAGCCCAGCGCGCCGGCCTCGGCCCAGCCGGCCACCGCGGCCTGCACCGCGCCGGACAGGCGGCGGTGGCGCTCCAGCACGGCGTCCTCACCCTCCAGCGCGATCAGGTCGAAAGCTGCGGCCAGGCCGGCCAGCAGCGTCTGCGGCGGCGTGCCGCAGAACTTGCGGTAGCTCAGCGGGCTCTGGCGCAGGCGCCAGTCCCAGTAGAAGCGCGGCGCCGGGTTGCGCGCGGCCACGGCGATGGCCTGCGTATCGGCGGCCAGCCAGCCGATGCCCGGCGGCGTCATCAGCCCCTTCTGGCTGGCGCCCAGCACCACGTTGGCACCCAGCGCGGCCATCGCCACCCGGGTGCAGCCGGCCGATGCGACGGCATCGACCACCAGCAGCGCCGGGTGGCCGGTGGCGTCGATGGCCGCGCGCAGCGCCGCCATGTCGCTGGTGATGCCGCTGGCGGTGTCGGTGTGCACCGCGAACACCGCCAAGATCTGGTGCTGCGGGTCGTCGCGCAGTGCCTGGGCCACGTCGGCCGCGTCGATCGGCCAGCCCGGCCGCCAGGGCGTGCGCACCACGCGCCGGCCCAGCGCCTCGGTCTGCACCGCCCAGCTCTCGGAGAAATGCCCGGTGCCGGGGATCAGCACTGCCGCGCCCGGGGGCAGCAGGTTCTCCACCGCCACCTCCCAGGCGCCATGGCCGTTGGTGGCGTAGAAGAACACCTCGGCCTCGGGCGCATGCAGCAGGCGGCGCAGGCCGGCCTCGCAGGCGGCGATGGTCTCGTCGACGCGCGGGTCGCCCATGTCCATGGGCTGGCGTGACATCGCATGCAGCACCTCGTCGGGCACTGGGGACGGGCCGGGCGACTGCAGGAAGCGGCGGCCGGGGATGCGGGTGGAGTCGGGCATGGGAGCAGGTTCTGGCCAGAGGGGGTGGCCGATGCTACGGGCAAGCGCTGCGGCGCCCGTGGCAGCTCACTGCCGCGGCGCGAACGGCCGCAGCCAGCGCCGCTCGGCCAGCTGGAAGGTGCCCACCAGCACCACGGTGATCACCAGGTAGCACAGCGCGGCGGTGATGAAGGCCTCGAACGGCAGGTAGTGGATGGAGTTGACCTGGCGCGCCGCCCCGGTCAGGTCGTGCAGCGTCACCACACTGGCCAGCGCGATGCCGTGCAGCATCAGCACCACCTCGTTGCCGCAGGCCGGCAGGCTGCGGCGCATGGCCGATGGCAGCACGATGCGGCGGAAGACGAGCCACCGCCCATGCCCAGCGCGCGGGTGGCTTCCACTTCGCCGGCGGGCACCGCCTTGACCGCGCCCTGCAGGATCCCGGTGGTGTAGGCGCAGGTGTTGATGGCGAACGCCGCCAGCGCGCAGAACCAGGCCGACTTGAGCCAGGGCCACGGCAGGCTGTCGCGCACCGCGTCGAACTGCGCCAGGCCGTGGTGCAGCAGGAACAGCTGCACCAGCAGCGTCGTGCCGGCACCGGCGGCATACAGCGGCAGGTTGTCCCACATCACCTGCAGGTTCACCGTGCGGCCCTCACAGCGCGGCCTTGCGGGTGCCGATGGCCAGGCGCCGTGCCGCCCAGGCAAAGCCCAGCTCCGACAGCGGTGAAGGCCAGATACAGCAGCGCCGCCGCGCCGTAGAACAGGAAGGGCTCGCGGGTGGTGCCGGCGGCCTGGGCGGCGCGGTGCATCGGGTCCGACAGGCCGATCACCGAGACGATGGCGGTGGCCTTGATCAACACCAGCCAGTTGTTGCTCAGGCCCGGCAGCGCATGGCGCAGCATCTGCGGGCCGGTGATGCGCCACAGCAGCTGCAATGGCGTGAAGCCGCTTGCCAGCGCAGCGTCGCGCTGACCGGCCGGCACCGCCAGGAAGGCGCCGCGCAGCACCTCGGTGAAACAGGCACCGAAGATGGAGCCGATGGTCAGGATGCCGGCGGCTCAGAGCCTGAGAGTTTTTCGGGCGTGCCCGAACAGCGCGTCAAAGGGCGCCCGATCTAGGCGCAAAGCGCAGCCATAGCCCGGGCTATGGCGAGCATTTGCAACGACGAGCGGGGGCACTTTGGCGTGATGAGCGGG
>JBBRVT010000586.1:0-2609 GCA_038246615.1 Burkholderiales bacterium | reverse complement strand
GTCGATCCAGAACGCGGTGCTGGCCATGCCGCCCCACCAGTATTCACCCAGGCTGCCGGCGATGCCGGTCTTGGCGACGTCGGTGGTCATCGCAAAGCCCAGGCCGAAACCGATGCCACGGTACAGCGCCTCGGAGAACATCGACACCGACACGTCGGCCAGGTCCTGGCCGCCGGGCAGGTGGTTGCTGCGCATCAGCTGCAGGGTCTTGGGGCCGAGCAGGCGCACGCCGTCCAGCGCACCACCGCAGCGCAGCATCTCGCAGAAGCGCAGGTAGTCGGCCATGGTCGACACCAGCCCGCCGCCGCCCGACGGCGCCGCCGGCTGCTTGGAGAAATCAGGCCAGCCCTGCGTGGCCGGCGCCAGCTTGCCGCCCGCGCCCACCATGTAGCACTCCGCCAGGCGCCGCACCTTGTCTTCAGGCGCGTGGAAGGCGGTGTCCACCATGCCCAGCGGGCCGAGGATGCGCTGCTGCAGGAACTGCTCGAACGGCAGGCCCGAGATCGCCTGCACCAGGTAGCCCAGCACGTCGGTGGCCACCGAGTAGTTCCAGGCCGTGCCGGGGGAAAACTCCAGCGGCAGTGGCGCCAGGGCGTCGATGAAGCCCTGCAGCCCCTCTTTCTGGGCGAAGGGCTCGACCTTGCCGCTGCGGTAGGCGGCGTCGACATTGGTGCGGGTCTGGAAGCCGTAGGTCAGGCCGGCGGTGTGGCGCAGCAGGTCGATCATGCGCATCGGCGCGTCGGTCGGCCTGGTCTGGAACATGCCCGGCGCGCCGGCCACGTACACGCCCAGGTTGCGCCAGGCGGGGATGAACCGGTGCACCGGGTCTTCCAGCGACACCTTGCCTTCTTCGACCAGCATCATGAAGGCCACGCTGGTGATCGGCTTGGTCATCGAGTAGATGCGCACGATGCTGTCTTCTGCCAGCGGCACCGCCGGCGCGTCGGCCGTGGCCAGCCTGGCCTGGCCCAGCAGGCTGCGGTGCACCACCTGGCCGCCGCGCGCCACCACCAGGTGGGCATGGGGCAACTTGCCGTTGTCGATGTAGCGCGTCTGCAGAAAATCGTCGATGCGGGCCAGGCGGGTCGGGCACATGCCCTGGGATTGCGGTGAAGCGCTCAAGCTTGTCTCCGGGGTGGCAGGGCGCAATGGCGCCTGGGGACGATGATTTCAGCACCCCAACCCACGAGGCACTGTCACGATGGCTCCACTCCTGCAAGGCATTCGGGTGCTCGACTTCGGGCGCTACATCGCCGGTCCCTACTGCGCGGCGATGCTCGCCGAGTATGGCGCGGACGTGATCCGCATCGAGAAACGCGACGGCAGCGAAGACCGCTTCACCGCGCCGCTGGCGGCGGGCGCGGGCTCGCTGTTCCTGCAGATGAACCGCAACAAGCGCTCGGTCACGCTCGACCCGGCCAGCCCCGGCGGGCGCGCCGTGGTGGCCCGCATGGTCAAGGGCGCCGACGTGGTCATCGCCAACCTGCCGGCGGCCACGCTCAAGCAGATGGGCCTGGACTACGCCACGCTCAAGAGCTACCGCGACGACATCATCTTCGTCACCAACACCGCTTACGGCCCGGTCGGCCCGATGAGCAAGAACGTCGGCTTCGACACCATCGGCCAGGCCATGAGCGGCGCGATGTACATGACCGGCCAGCCCGGCGCGCCCACCCGGGCTGCTGCCAACTGGGTCGACTTCGGCACCGCGCTGCACTGCGCCTTCGGCACCATGGCCGCGCTGATGGAGCGCGCCCGCAGCGGCAAGGGCCAGATGGTGACCGGCGCCCTGCTGGCCACGGCGATCGCGGTGACCAACGGCACGCTGATCGAGCAGCATGTGGCGCAGGTCGACCGCAAGCCCACCGGCAACCGGGGCCAGACCTCGGCGCCGGTGGACGTGTTCGAGGTGACCGACGGCTTCATCCTGCTGGCCGTCACCGGCAACCCGCTGTACCGGCGCTGGGCCAGGCTGATGGCGGCCGACCCGGCCACCGCCCAGCCCGACGACCCCGACTGGATGGCCGACCCGCGCTTTGCCACCGACGAGAGCCGCGGCATCCACCGCGACATCCTGAGCGAGCGCATGGCCCGCTGGTGCGCGCCGCGCGACACCGACACCGTCGTCAACACCTTGGGCGAGGCGATGATCCCGGCCGCGCCGGTGCTCAGCCCGCAGCAGTCACTCGACCACCCGCAGGTGCAGGCGCTGGGCCTGATGCAGCCGGTGGACTACCCCGGGCTGCGCGTGCCCGCGCCGGTGGCCAACGTGCCGATCTGGCTGAGCGAGACGCAAGCCGTGCCGCGCCAGCGCGCGCCGCTGATCGGCGAGCACACCGATGCGGTGCTGGCCGAGCTGGGCTACAGCGCGGCCGAGATTGCAGACTTGCGGGCGCAACAGGTGATTTAGGAGCCTGTCGGGTCGCTGGGCTGTCGGGCTGCCGGCCTTGGCGTACTTGCGCCGCGCGAAGTCCCAGAACGTCGGCTATGCCGAAATGTTCTTCGACCCGCAGGCCCACACGGCGCGCGGGGTGTCGTTCGACACCGTGGTGCGCGGCATCCGGCGGGCGCAGATCGACGCCGAGAAGCAATTCGACGTGCGCTCGCAG
>JBBRVT010000585.1:0-2623 GCA_038246615.1 Burkholderiales bacterium | reverse complement strand
GGCTCAGAGCCTGAGAGTTTTTCGGGCGTGCCCGAACAGCGCGTCAAAGGGCGCCCGATCTAGGCGCAAAGCGCAGCCATAGCCCGGGCTATGGCGAGCATTTGCAACGACGAGCGGGGGCACTTTGGCGTGATGAGCGGGCATGAATGAAAGCCTCTCAGGCTCTCAGCCCAGGGCCAGGTAGTCGCCCTTGCCCAGTTCGACGCCGGCCTGCCGCAGCAGCGCGTAAGCCATGGTGATGTGGAAATAGAAGTTCGGCAGCGCCCAGTGCTGCAGGTAGAACAGGCCCTGCATCTGCACCGCCTCACGCGGCGGGCGCATCGGGATCACGATGTCGCGGCCCTCGCTGCCATCCACCGCATCGGCCGGCACCGACTCGAGGTAGGCCAGGGTCTTGTGCACCCGCTCGCGCAGCGCGGCCAGCGTGGTCTCGTTGTCCTCGAACTTCGGCGCGTCCACACCGGCCAGGCGGGCCACGCAGGCCTTGGCGCCGTCGCTGGCGATGCGGATCTGCGAGGCGAAGGGCAGCATGTCGGGCGCCAGGCGCAGCTGCAGGTAGTTGTCAGCGTCGAACTTGCGCGCCGCAGCATGGGCCTCGGCCTTGTCCAGCCAGCCCAGCAAGGCCTTGAACTGCTGCCTGAACAGCGGCACGCTGGCGGCGTGCATCGAGATCGTCATGGTGGACTCTCCGGAAGTTGGTCGATCGAGCGGCCGATCTTAGGCGCGCCTGCCAGGCACGGCACACTGGCACGGCACAATCGCGCGCCTCACCATGAACATCATCATCCTCGACGACTACCAGGACGCGGTGCGCAAGCTGCGCTGCGCGGCACGGCTGGAGCCCTACAGCGCCAAGGTCTTCACCAACACCGTCAAGGGCATCGGCCAGCTGTCGGTGCGGCTGCGCGACGCCGAGGTGCTGGTGCTGATCCGCGAGCGCACCCACTTCCCGCGGTTGCTGCTGGAGAAGCTGCCCAAGCTGCGGCTGATCGTGCAGACCGGCAAAGTCGGCCCGCACATCGACGTCGAGACCTGCACCCGGCTGGGCATCGCGGTGGCCGAGGGCACCGGCTCGCCGGTGGCGGCGGCCGAGCTGACCTGGGCGCTGATCATGGCCGCGATGCGCCGGCTGCCGCAGTACATCGGCAACCTCAAGCACGGCGCCTGGCAGCAGAGCGGGCTGAAGGCCGCCAGCATGCCGGGCAACTTCGGCCTGGGCCTGGTGCTGCGCGGGCGCACGCTGGGGGTGTGGGGCTACGGCAAGATCGGCATGCTCGTGGCCGGCTACGGCCGCGCCTTCGGCATGCAGGTGCTGGTGTGGGGCAGCGAAGGGTCGCGCACACGGGCAGTGGCCGACGGCCATGCCGCCGCAGAGAGCTGCCAGCAGTTCTTCGCCGACTGCGACGTGCTCAGCGTGCACCTGCGCCTGAACGAGGTGACGCGCGGCCTGATCAAGCTGGAAGACCTGGCACTGATGAAGCCCACTGCCTTGTTCGTCAACACCTCGCGCGCTGAACTGGTGGACGACAACGCCCTGGTCTCGGCGCTGAACAAGGGCCGGCCTGGCTTGGCGGCGATCGACGTGTTCGAGGCCGAGCCGATCCTGCAGGGCCACCCATTGCTGCGGCTGGAAAACGCCATCTGCACGCCGCACATCGGCTATGTGGAGCAGGACAGCTACGAGCTGTACTTCGGCCAGGCGTTCGACAACGTCATCAACTTCATCCGCAAAGAGCCCAGCCACATCGTCAACCCCGAGGCGCTGAAGGTGATCCGGTGAGGCCCGGCAGGGTGCATGGCTGCACGCCGGGCTGCCGTGCCTGCGCCTGACCTGGCGCCTGGTCAGGCGCCTGACGCTGCACCCGAAACTGCGCCCGACGCCACGCTGCGCCACCCGGCCGGCTGCGGCGAGCTGTTCCGCATCTTCAACCGGCTGGCACTGCAGGGCTTCGGCGGCGTGCTGCCGGTGGCGCACCGCGAGCTGGTGGAGCGCACACGCTGGCTGAGCCCGCAGCAGTTCGTCGAGCTGCTGACACTGGGCCAGGTGCTGCCCGGGCCGAACATCATCAACATGGCGATCGTTCTTGGCGACCGCTTCTTCGGCTGGCGTGGCGCCTTGGCCGCCTGCGCCGGGCTGCTGCTGGCGCCGCTGTTCATCGTGCTGGGCCTGGCGATTGCCTACCAGCAGCTGGCGGACTACCCGGCGGTGGCCGGCGCGCTGCGCGGCATGGGCGCGGTGGCGGCCGGGCTGATCGCGGCCACGGCAGTCAAGCTGGCACCCACGCTGCGCGACAACCCGCTGGGGCTGCCCACCGGCGCTGCGGTGGGCCTGGCCGCCTTCGTGCTGGTGGGCCTGCTGCGCTGGCCGATGGTGTGGGTGGTGCTGGGCCTGGGCGGGCTGGGCACGGCGCTGGCCTGGCGGCGCATCCGCCTGGCAGAGACGCTTGAAGGGCGCCAACGGTGAACAGCGCAACACGCCGGCCGAGCGCCGGGCCGCTGCCGAGCCGGCGCGCGATTCCCCTGGGGGATGATCGGCCGACATACCCGGCGGACGAGGGGCCGAGATGAACGGGCTGGGCTGGGCCGAACTGGCGGGTCTCTGGGGCCATTTCATGCTGCTGTC
>JBBRVT010000584.1:0-2631 GCA_038246615.1 Burkholderiales bacterium | reverse complement strand
TGTGCCCATGGAGATTGATCGGCCATTTTCCGGGCCAGGCGGTCGCCGCAGCGCGCGCCGCCGCCGCGATCGGCCGTAGGACGGCACCTTTCGGCGTCCGCCTGCAAGGCTGGGCAGGCCGCTTGTCGGAGGGGTCTTACAAACAGGCTCGCCCTCCACCGACAGGGCAGCAATCTGCATGTTCCTACCATTGAAGGCAGTGCGGTTCGCTCTCCGCCTCACCCTGCACGGGCCTGCCGATTGCCTGGCAAGCGACACGCTGACCACCCATCGGAGCACGCGCCATGTTTTTGTCTTATTCAACCTTGCCCCGCCTGCTGCGCAGCGATTCGCATCGGCCTGCGCGGGTGGCTCGGCCAGCAGGCCCCGTGCCGGACCACCTGCGCCTGATCGCCGGCTTCTGCGCCACACGCGAACAGTCCCTGCGATTGCATGCCGACCTGTCAGGGCATTTGCGGTTGCAGCCCGCGCAGGCACTGCTGTTGACACCGGCCGATGTCGGGTCGCCGCGGCTGGCCCGGTGCCTGCGGCGCTGGCGTCGGTTGCGCCAGGCCAGCGGCTCGGCGGCGCCGCCCCGCGCGGTGCTGCCGGTCTGGGCCGGCACCTTGGCCTGCCTGTTTGCCGGCCTGGCCTGGGCGTCGCTGGCCGGCGCCGGGGCTGGCGATGCCGTGGCCTTCGGGTTGCTCGCGGGGTTGCTGGGCATGGCGGGCACCGTGGGCCTGCGTGTGGCCAGTGGTGAGCGCCCGTCGCGCTTCGACCGCTCGGTGCAGAAGCAGCTGCGCCAGGGCTTGTTTGCCGTGGTGGTGCAGGAGCCGCGTGGCGCCTACACCTGCAACTACCTGGTCGCGTCCATGCGCGATGATGGGTTGCCCTGGTGCGCCGAGGTGCCGCGCCGCCAGCTGGTCAGGGTGCCAGCGCAGACTGGCTGTTGACGGCGTCCGCGCCGCCGGACGTGTTCGTACCGGGTGCTCCGTACGCTCCGCCGGCTCCGCCGGCTGCCGCCTGCAGCAACTGCTGCACCACCGTCATCTTGTTCAACACCGCAGGCGGCAGCAGGAAGGGGTAGCTGTCGCGCCGGCCCAGGCTGCGGTTCATGGCGTTGAGAAACTGCGCCACTGGCAGCCACTGCTGCAGCACCAGCTGCTGCACGTCGGGCGCGTCGGCCAGGTCCGGCGCCTGCGGCGCGGCCGACACCGGGCCTGACAGCTGCAGGCCCCAGGCGCTGGCGGTCTGCACCGCATCCAGCACCAGCAGGTAATGGGCGCAGGTCTCGGCCCAGTCTTCCCAGGGGTGGGCGCTGGCGTAGGCGCTGATGTAGTGCTGCGCCCAGTCCGGCGGCGGGCCGTCGGCATAGTGCCGGGCCAATGCCTGGCCGTAGTCGGCGCGCTCGTCGCCAAAGCTGGCGCGGCAGGTGTCGGCCGCCGTCGTGCCGGCGATCCAGCGGTGTTGCAGGTAGTGGGCCGCCTCGTGACGCAGGTGGCCCAGCAGCGTGCGGGCGGGTTCGCCCAGCCGCACACGTTCGGCCTCACGGTGGTCGTCGTCGGCCTCGGCCACATTGAGGGTGATGGTGCCGCTGTCATGGCCGGTGTGCACCGATGCGGCACCGGGCTGGTCAGCCAGCAGCAGGAAGGCCAGTCCGCGGGTGTCGTGGGGCCCCTGCTTGGGCTGCGGCACCAGCCCCAGGCCCAGCAAGGTGTGAACCAGGCGGCGCTTGGCCTGCTCGATGCGCTGCCAGCGCGACCGGTTTTCCGGCAGGTCCAGCGTGGGCAGCAGCTGTGTCAGCCGGCAGCTGCAGCACAGGCCCGGCGCGCCGGGCGCGGTACCGGCAACGGTGCGTTCCCCGGTACCGGCAACGGTGCGTTCCCCGGTACCGGCAACGGTGCCTGCCCCGGTACCGGCAACGGTGCCTGCCCCGGTACCAGCATCAATGTCGGCAGCACCGTTGTCGCGCATCCAGTTGCAGTGCGCCGCCGTGTCGCGGTTGGCGCAGGGATGCAGTGGCATGCCGCCATCGCCTCGCGGCCAGGGCGCGCCGGTCGGCAGGTCGGCCGGCAGCGTGAAGGCCAGCATGCGGCCTTCGGCCGGCGCGAAACCCAGCACTGCGGCGCAGGACAGGCAGAAGTCGTTTTCGAAGAACACGGTGGCGCTGCACTGGCCGCAGACGAAGGGGTGCATGGTGGGTGGGCTGCAGCTCGGGGTGCAGGCGGGGCGTGGGCAGGCAACCGCCTACCGTGCCAGCGTGGGGCCGACAGGCGTGGCCGGCACGGCGGCCGGCAAACCGACCGGCTGGGCGTCGGCCAGCCGGTCGGGCGCGGGCGCCAGCGCAGGCGGCGTCTGGCGTTGGCGCACCACCAGCACGTCGCCGTCGGCCAGGCCGGCCCAGGCCAGCGGCGTGCCGGCGGCCAGCGTGCGGGCGCCCGGCCAGCGCGACAGTGCCAGTTCGGCCTGGTGTTCGTCCTGGCAGACCAGCACCTGCACCGACTTGTCGGCATCGCGCAGCAGCACTGCGGCTTCGGGCCAGTGTGCGGGCAGGGCAGGACGCACCACCAGCTGGCCCTGGCTGCGCACCACGCCGCAGATGGATTCGACCCCCGCGCGCGCCAGCCAGCCGGCCGAGCCGGTGTACCAGCT
>JBBRVT010000583.1:0-2634 GCA_038246615.1 Burkholderiales bacterium | reverse complement strand
CCGCGCTGCTTGCAGAGTGACGGCCCCGCTGGCGATCTTCGACCTGGACCACACCCTGCTGTCGGGCGACAGCGACGTGCTGTGGTGCCGGTTTCTGGTGCGCAACGGCCTGCTGCCGGCCAGCCAGCTGGCCCGCAATGCAGAGCTGGAAGCCGCCTACCAGGCCGGCACGGTGTCGGTGGCCGACTTCAGCGCCTACCATGTCGGCACCTTGGCCGGCCGCAGCCCGGCCGACTGGGCACCCTGGTGCGACCGCTTCCTGGCCGATGACGTGTGGCCGCGCGTCTGCGCCGACGCCCTGGCCCTGGTGGCGCAGCACCGCGCGCAAGGCCACACGCTGGTGCTCAGCACCGCCACCAACCGGGTGATCACCGAGCGCACCGCTGCGGCGCTGGGCATCCCGCACCTGATCGCCACCGAGGCAGCGCTGCACGGCGGCATCCATACCGGCCAGCCCGACGGCGTGCTGAACATGCGCGACGGCAAGGTACAGCGCCTGCACACCTGGCTGGCCGACAGCGGGCTGGGCGAAGCCGCCCGCACCGCCGCGCTGGCTGACGCGCACTTCTACAGCGACTCCATCAACGACCTGCCGCTGCTGCGCGCCGTCGGCCATCCGGTGGTGGTCGACCCCGACGCCCGCCTGGCTGCCGAGGCTGCGGCACGGGGCTGGCCGGTGCTGCGGCTGCGGCGTGGTGCCGCAGCCGAGAATGGCGCATGAGCACCCTGCCCGCCATCCACCTGCAGCCGCCCGACATCCGCCCGTACCGCCAGGGCAATACTGGCGTCGATCACGTTCACAGCCTGGACTCCGGGCGCCCCGGCCCCAGCGTGCTGGTGCAGGCCCTCACCCACGGCAACGAGCTGTGCGGCGCGCTGGCGCTGCACTGGCTGTTGCAGCAGCAGGGGCCGCTGCCGCTGCAGCAGGGCCGGCTCACGCTGGTATTTGCCAACGTGGCGGCCTACGAGCGCTTCGACCCGGCGGCGCCGCATGCGTCGCGCTGCGTCGACGAAGACCTGAACCGGGTGTGGGCCGATGCGGTGCTGTTCGGCCCGCGCACATCGGTGGAACTGCGCCGCGCGCGTGCACTGCAGCCCTTCATCGATGCCGCCGACCTGCTGCTCGACATCCACTCGATGACCGAGCCCTGCGTGCCGCTGATGGTGTGCGGCACGCAGGACAAGAACGCCGACTTCGCCCGCCAGCTCGGCACGCCGGCCGACCTGCTGATCGACACCGGCCACCCCGCCGGCCTGCGCATGGTGGAGCGCGGCGGCTTCGGCGATTCGGCCAGCCCCAAGCGCGCGCTGCTGGTGGAATGCGGCCAGCACTGGGAGCGCGCCGCCGAAGACGTGGCGATCGACACCCTGGTGCGCTTTCTGAAGCTGACCGGCCTGGTCAGCGCCGACTGGGCGGCGGCACGCACCCGCCTGCCGCTGCCGCCGGTGCAGCGCCTGGTGCGGGTGACGCAAGCGGTGGTGGCGCAGAGCCCGGCCTTCCGCTTTCTGGTGCCCACCAACGGCCTGGGCGTGCTGCCGCAGGCCGGCACGCCCTTCGCGCAGGACGGCGACACGGTCTGGCGCACGCCGTACGACGATACCGTGCTGGTGATGCCGTCGACCGCCCATGTGAAGGCCGGCAACACCATGGTGCGGCTGGGCCGCTTCGACCCGGCCTGAACAGGCTGGGCGGGCCGGGCCGGGCTGGGCGCTAGACCAGCACCCGCTCGATGCCACCCGCGTTGGCGCGGGCCACGTAGTCCTGCATCCAGCTTTCACCCAGGATCAGGCGCGCCATCTCCACCACGATGTAGTCGGCCTCCAGCAGGCCGGTCTGCATGTCGTCCTGGAAGCGGCTCAAGCCCTGCAGGCAGCTGGGGCAGCTGGTCAGGATCTTGACGTTGGCGCCGGCGGCCACGCTGCCGGTGGCCCGCAGCGCCACCTCGTCGCTGCGCAGCTCTTCTTCCTTGCGGAAACGCACCTGGGTGCTGATGTCGGGCCGGGTCACGCCCAGCGTGCCGCTCTCGCCGCAGCAGCGCTCGCTCTTCAGCACATTCGGGCCGACCAGCGCCTTCACCGTCTTCATCGGCTCCTGCAGCTTCATCGGGCTGTGGCAGGGGTCGTGGAACAGGTAGCCGGCGGCATTGCCGTCCTGCGCGCCGGGCAGGGTGATGCCCTTTTCCAGCAGGTACTCATGGATGTCGATGATGCGGCTGCCGGGGAAGATCTTGTCGAACTGGTAGCCCTGCAGCTGGTCGTAGCAGGTGCCGCAGCTGACCACCACCGTCTTGATATCCAGGTAGTTCAGCGTGTTGGCCACGCGGTGGAACAGCACCCGGTTGTCGGTGATGATCTTCTCGGCCTTGTCGAACTGGCCGCTGCCGCGCTGCGGGTAGCCGCAGCACAGATAGCCCGGCGGCAGCACCGTCTGCACGCCGGCATGCCACAGCATGGCCTGCGTGGCCAGGCCCACCTGGCTGAACAGCCGCTCGCTGCCGCACCCCGGGAAATAGAACACCGCCTCGGTCTCGGCCGTGGTGGCCACCGGGTTGCGGATGATCGGCACGTAGTCGCGGTCTTCGATGTCGAGCAAGGCGCGCGCCGTTTTCTTGGGCAGGCCACCGGGCAGCTTCT
>JBBRVT010000582.1:0-2638 GCA_038246615.1 Burkholderiales bacterium | reverse complement strand
CGACACGCGCGACACGCGCCACACGCGCCGAACGCGCCGAACGCGTCGTACGTGCCAAACCCGTTCATTCCGCCGCGGCCGCGCGCACGGCCTGGGACAGGCGCATCGCGTCGGCATAGGGCAGCGGCAGATAGCGAGCGCGCATGGCCTCGGCCAGGCGCGCGGCGGCGGGCTGGGCCGTGGGCGAGGTGTCGATCAACAACACGGCGCAGCCCACCAGGCGCAGCCGGGTGGCTTGCTGCAGGGCGTCCTGCTCGGCCTGGGCGCGGCCGCCGCGGCCGTCCAGGCCGACGTTGCCGCGACCATCGGTCAGCAATACCACCAGCGGGGTCTCGCCGCGGCGCTGCGCGGCCTCGGCCAGGTCGGCCACCTGCGCCACCGCCGATGCCAGCGGTGTGCCGCCACCGCCGGGCAACGCCGCCAGGCTGCGTTTGGCACGCACGAGGGATCGGGTGGGTGGCAGCAGCAGTTGCGCCGCCGCGCCGCGAAAGGCCAGCAATGCCACGCGGTCGCGGCGCACATAGCAGTCGGCCAGCAGCAGTTCGACGGCGCCCTTGGCTTCGGCCAGCCGGTTCAGCGCCGACGAACCCGAGGCATCGACGGCGAAGATGGTGGTGGTCTCGCGGTTCTGGCGCAGCTTCTGCACATGGAAGTCTTCTGAGCGGACTTCGATGCGGCGCACGGGCAGCACTCGATCCGGCAGACCTGCGGCCGCTGCCGCCTGCGCACGTTCGGCCGCCGCCACCGCGCTGGCGGCGCGGCGCACCCGCTGCCACGGTGCCGCGGCGCGCAGGGTGTCGATGACGCTGAGGCGCTGGCCGCCACGCGGTTCGCCGCGGCGCACGCCCGCAGGCCGGCCGCGGCGACCGCCCTGCTGCTGCGCGCCCGCCTTGCCGGCTGCGCGCGCCGGATCGCGAGTGCCGGCGCCACGGGCCAGCCGAAGCAGCAGATCGGGCGGCAATGCGGCCAGGGCCGCTTCGAGCAGCATCTCGACGGGCGGCATGTCGGGCTGGGTCTCGTCGGCGGGCGGATCCGGCGGCGGTGCAGGCGGCTCGGCGCCGTCCGGCGGTGGCGCGGGATCCGGCGGGGGCGGGGGCGGGGGCGGGTCGGCAGGATCCGGAGGGTTCGCAGGGGGAGTCTCCTGCGGCTCTTCCGGCGGTGGTTCGGCCGGTGGTTCGGGCGGCTGCTCGGCAGGCGGTGCGGCAGGCAACTGCGTCGCGCGCGGCCCCAGCACCAGCCGCGCGGCGACCGCGGCGTCACCGGCCTCGACCGCGTCGCGCTGGCACAGGGCGGCATGCGCCCGCGCCACCGCCAGCGCCTGCAGCACCGCGCGGGGCGAGGCCACGCCCAGTGCCGCCGCAGCCATGCACAGCGAGCTCAGCAATTCATCGTCCAAAGACACACGGCGCCCGGCGGCACCGGCCAGGTCGGCGTCGACGGCCAGCGCCTGCACGTCGGTGTCCATGGCCCGGCCCGGCGACACGGCGGTCAGGTCCAGCACCATCGCCACACGCTCGCGCAGCACGGCCGGCGCGATCTCGGTGTCGTCGGCGCCCTCGTCCAGCAGCACCAGGCCGAAGCGCGCCGGGTGCTGCAGGGCCACGCCGTCACGCTGCATCGCGATCTCGCCGCGGTCCAGCACCTGTCCCAGCCGCGCGGCGGTGGCGGCGTCCACCCGTTCAGCCATCGCTACCAGCACGATGCCGCCATGGGCCTCGGCCAGCAGGCCGCGCTGCGCGACCGGGCGTCCGGCCTGCAGCGTGGCGGCCAGGTCCAGGCCGCCGAGCAGCCGCTCGTCGCGCACATGCAGCGGCAGGCGACGCAACGGCACCGGGTGCTCGCGCTGCGCCAGCAGGGCCTGCAGCAGGGCCAGCCACTGGTCGCGCACCGGCCCGGCCGGCGCCCGCAGCCACACGCCCGTGCCGGCGGGGTCGGCCGCCAGCACCTGGGCCGCCAGCACGGCGTCGTCCCAGGGCGATGCGCTCGATGCTGACTCGGCCTCGCCGTCTTCCGGGCTCGGGCGACCCGCCTCGGCCGCCGCCGGCACGGCATTCACGCCGGGAACAGTTCGGCCAGGGCCCGGTCCACGCGCACGCTGGAGCCGGTGTCGTCCAGCGGATTGCGGCGCAGGCGGTGGCGCAGTGCCGGTGCGGCCACCCGCTTCAGCTGCGCGTCGCCCACCGTCATCTCGCCTTCCAGCGCCGCCAGTGCGCGTGCCGCACGCATCAGCGTCAGTTCGCCACGCAGGCCGTCGGTGCCCAGCGCCAGGCACAGGCGCGCGGCCTGTTCCAGCACGCCGTCGGGCACCACCACCTGCGGCAGCCGCGCGCGTGCGGCCAGCAGTTGCTCGCGCAGCGCCGCGTCGGGCGCGGCCCAGGCCTGCACGAAGGCGGCCGGATCGCGCTCGAAGGCGTCGCGGCGGCGCACGACCTCGATGCGCGTGGGCACGTCGCCAGGCGTCTTCACCTCGACGCTGAGACCGAAGCGGTCCAGCAATTGCGGCCGCAGCTCACCCTCCTCGGGGTTGCCGCTGCCGACCAGCACGAAGCGCGCCGGGTGGCGCACGCTCAGGCCCTCGCGTTCGACCACGTTCTCGCCCGAGGCGGCAACGTCGATCAGCAGATCGACCAGATGGTCT
>JBBRVT010000581.1:0-2638 GCA_038246615.1 Burkholderiales bacterium | reverse complement strand
ATGACCTGGACCCCCGAACTCGACGAACTGGCCAGGCGCACCGCCATGGCCCGGCAGATGGGCGGGGCCGACAAGGTCAAGCGCCAGCATGACGCCGGCCGCCTCACGGTGCGTGAGCGCATCGACAAGCTCGTCGATGCCGCCAGCTTCCATGAGGTGGGCGCGCTCTCGGGCATCGGCACCTACAACGCCGACGGCAGCGTGGCCGACGTGATGCCGGCCAACTGCGTGTTCGGCCGCGGCCGCATCGACGGCAAGCCGGTGGTGGTGGTGGGCGACGACTTCACCGTGCGCGGCGGCTCGGCCGATGCGTCGATCGCCGCCAAGCCGCTGATGGCCGAGGACATGGCCAGCGACTTCCGCCTGCCGATCATCCGCATCATCGAAGGCTCGGGCGGCGGCGGCTCGGTCAAGACCATCGAGACCACCGGCGCCAGCAACCTGCCCGGCGGCATCGGCGAGAGTTCACGCGGGTTCTACATGATGACCGCCAACCTGGCCCAGGTGCCGGTGGTGGGCCTGGGCCTGGGGTCGGTGGCCGGGCTGGGCGCGGCGCGGCTGGCCGCCAGCCACTTCTCGGTGATGACGCGCAACTCGGCGATGTTCGTCGCCGGCCCGCCATTGGTGGCGCGCCTGGGCCAGACACTCACCAAGCAAGAGCTGGGCGGCGCCGACCTCCAGACCAGGAGCGGTGCCATCGACAACATGGTCGAGACCGAGGAAGAGGCATTTGCCGCCGCGCGGCGCTTCCTGTCGTACCTGCCGTCGTCGGTGCATGGTGTGCCGCCGGTGCTGCCCCGCAGCGACGACCCCGAGCGCGCCGACGAATTCCTGATGAGTGCGGTGCCGCGCAACCGGCGCAGCGTCTACAAGATGCGGCCGATCATCAACGCCGTGGTCGACCACGGCAGCTTCTTCGAGATGGGCGCCAACTTCGGCCGCAGCATCATCGCCGGCCTGGCCCGCATCGACGGCCACCCGCTGCTGATGCTGGCCAGCGACCCGTACCACTACGGCGGCGCCTGGAGCGCCGACACCTGCCAGAAGGTGGTGCGCTACACCGACCTGGCCGAGACCTTCCACCTGCCGGTGGTCTACCTGATGGACTGCCCGGGCTTCATGATCGGCCTGGACGCCGAGCGCACAGCCACCATCCGCCACGGCGTGCGGGCGATGGCCGCGCAGAGCCAGACCACCGTGCCCTGGTGCACAGTCATCGTGCGCAATGCCTTCGGCGTGGCCGGCGCCGCGCACAAGCCGTTCAACCGCCTGTCGCTGCGCTATGCCTGGCTGTCGGCCTACTGGGGCAGCCTGCCGCTGGAAGGCGGCATCGAGGCCGCCTACCGCGCCGACATCGAAGCAGCCGAAGACCCGAAAGCCGAGCTGCTGAAGATCGAGGCCCGGCTGAACGCGCTGCGCTCACCGTTCCGCAGCGCCGAGAAGTTCTGGGTCGAAGAGATCATCGACCCGCGCCAGACGCGCAAGCAGCTGGTCGACTTCATGCACCTGGCCGAGCCGCTGCGCACGCCTGGCAAGGCCAGCTTTTCAATGAGACCCTGAAGGAGCACACCATGGCTGACACCGACACCGACATCCTGTACGACGTCTCCCAGCGCATCGCCACCGTCACGCTGAACCGGCCCGAGCGGCTGAACGCCTACACCGCCAGCCTGGGCGAGCAACTGCGCGCTGCCATGCGCCGTGCCACCGACGATGCCGGCGTGCGGGTGATCATCCTCACCGGCGCCGGCCGCGGCTTCTGCGCGGGCGCCGACATGGACAACCTGGCGGCAGGCACCGCCAGCGGCGGCGCCACGCTGGCGGCCGAGAACCCCAAGGCACTGCCGCCGCCGTTCGACCCCGGCAGCAGCGCCGATTACCAGACGGTGCACTCCTACTTTCCGGCCGTGCCCAAGCCCATCCTCGCGGCCATCAACGGCGCCTGCGCCGGGCTGGGCCTGGTGTATGCGCTGTACTGCGACCAGCGCTTTGCCGCCGCCGGCGCCAAGTTCACCACCGCCTTCGCGCGGCGCGGGCTGATCGCCGAACACGGCATCAGCCACACCCTGCCGCGCCTGGTGGGCCTGGCCAGGGCGCTCGATCTGCTGGTGTCGGCCCGCAAGTTCGACGCCGACGAGGCGCTGCGCCTGGGCGTTATCGACCGGGTGCTGCCACCGGCCGAGCTGATGGCCGCCACCCGCGCCTATGCGCTGGACCTGGCCGACAACGTGTCGCCCCGGTCGATGGCGGTGATCAAGCGCCAGCTCTGGGCGGTCGACCAGCTCAGCATGCGCCAGGCCATCGAGGTGGGCAACCAGGAGATGCTGGGCAGCTTCGGCAGTGAAGACTTCAAGGAAGGCGTGGCGCACTTCGTCGAGAAGCGGCAAGCCGCCTTCACCGGGCGCTGACTTGAACCACGCCCTGCGCGCTTCGCGCGTTCCCTCAAGGGGGCACCGCCAGCGGTCCGGCAAAGCCGGCCCTGCGGCGGTCGCTGGCCTTGCTGCTGCAGTGCAACGCTTGACATGAACAACTCGCAGGGAGCATCGGGCATGCACAGCGACACCCCCTTGCCGCTGGCCGGCATCCAGGTGCTGGAGATCGGCGGCGGCGCCGCCGGCGCCTACTGCGGCCGGTTGCT